>NZ_JBFULQ010000406.1:0-5218 GCF_054049815.1 Mesorhizobium sp. P5_C1
ATCATAATAGAAGCCGTTCTCGATCACCGGGCCGATGGTCACCTGCGTCCCCGGCCACAATTCCTGCACGGCTTCCGCCAGCACATGTGCGGTGTCATGGCGGATGAGCTCCAGTGCGCGCGGATCGTCGCGGGTGACGATCTCGACCTTGCCGGACTTGCCCAGCGGATCACTGAGGTCGCGCACGACGCCGTCGATACTGTAGGCGACCGCCTTCTTGGCCAGCGATTTCGAGATCGATTCGGCAAGCCCGGCACCGGTCATCGCCGCGTCGTATTCGCGGACGGAGCCATCAGGAAATGTCAGGGAAACGGAATTCAGCATGGGGTTCTCCTATCCAGTCCCGCAAACGAGCGCGGGTGGTCAACTGCATGTCGTTCAGAGTGTGCAACGCTTTGGGCGACATGCATGGGGGTAAAGCCGGATGCGTCCGGCGGCGGGCGGGTTTTAGAGGCAGCGCCGCGCCAGGTAAAGAGCGCTGATTGACCTGGCCGTCAGGAAATGTCGCCAGAGATGTCGAAGGCCGGTCGTCAAGGCTTGCGAACATCGCCGGCATGGCTTGGAATCCCCGACATGGAAGACGCATCCCCCAGCCGAACCGCCCTGCGCGTCRCACGCTTGAGGGCTCTCCATCAGGTTTCACCAGAGGCGGCGCTGTTTCGCGACCCATACGCGATTGCGATTCTCGGTGAAGGTGCTCCCGTCGAGCAACAGCTTGCGCAAGAGGATGCCCACAGCCAGCGTATGCGCCTGTTCGTGGTGGCGCGCGCCCGCATTGCCGAGGATTGGCTGGCGGCGGCGGTGCGTCGTGGCATCCGCCAGCTCGTCGTGCTCGGTGCCGGCCTCGACACGTTTTCGCTGCGCAATCCGTACCCGGATCTCTTGGTGTTCGAGGTCGATCATCCGGCAACCCAAGCCTGGAAACGCAGGTGCATCGCCGATGCCGGTCTTGCCGAACCGCCCACCACCACATTCGTGCCGGTCAATTTCGAGCGGCAGCGTCTGTCCGAGGAACTGGCATTGGCCGGCTTGAAGTCGACCGAGCCAAGCTTCTTCATTTGGCTGGGGGTCGTGCCATACCTGACGAAAGGCGCGATCTTCAGCACGCTGTCCTACATCGCCACCACCCCGGGTTCGGAGGTGGTGTTCGACTACAGCGAACCGTATGAGAATCGCGATGCGGCCGGACAGGCCGCCCTGGCTTTCTACGCGGCACGCGTCGCCTCTGTCGGCGAGCCGTGGATCAGCTTTTTCGTCCCTGGCGAACTGACGAAGTCACTCCTCGACCTTGGATTCGATGAAATCGAAGATCTCGAAAGCAGCGATATCGCCGCCCGTTTTTCCAGGGCACCAAGGCGAGCGCCAACCAACTCCGGCGGCCACATCATCCGCGCGCGCCGATCGGCGACAGCGGCCCCCTGAACGTCGAAGCCGGGCTGAACCTCTGGTCGCACACACCATCATGGTGAAGCGTCTTGCCGCTCGCGGCGTCGAGGATCAGCGTACACTGCACGTCCCCAAGCGGCGCCGATTGCGCGCGCAGCGGAAATCCCAGCAGCCAGGCGAGCAGGAACAGGATTCCGGCAAGGATGAAGGGAAGACGGTCGAAATTACGCATTTGATGCTCGCTCCAGAGGGGTTCGCAAGCGGCTTAGCGAGGTCTCTTGTCTCGATTTTGTCTCAAATGCGCAGTGTTTGTGCAGCTTCGCGTTAACCCTACCGGATCGTAAACACAAAGCTTGGCACCTCGATCAGCCCTGCGCCCGGCCGCGCTTGTTGCCGATCCGCCAATACCGCCAGGGTGCGAACCAGACGTAGCGATCCGCCAGCACCTCCGGCACAAGGTCGATGCCATGCGTCCCGAAGGGCCCACAGCGCAGCACCCGGAAAAATCCCATCCAGCCGCCGGCCCACAGGCCATGGCGGGCGATCGCCTCATGCGCATATTCGGAGCAGGTCGGCAGGTGCCGGCAGGAATTGCCGACAAAGCCCGACAACGTCAGCTGGTACAGGCGCACAAGCGACGTGCCCAGGAGCCGGCCGGGGGTCTTGCGCCACGGGCCGGCCCAGTTGCGGCCACCCTTTGGCGCTCCGGCAATATGCCCATGCTGGTGGCCCACCGCAGTCTCCGCTCCAGAGCATGATCCCGAAAGAGGGAACCGGTTCTCTCGGACAAACCAAAACTGTTTGTCCACAGATCATGCTCGATACAATCGCGTTTCCCACGCGATAGATGTGGGCTTCGGCTGGAGAACGCAATCCCTTTTGCCCACTCGCCATGCCATCAGGGTCGGGAACGGCGAAACGGCTGCCGGCCAGCCGAAGGCGCCCACCGAACAGGACTGACCGGCTCTTCGCAGCGCTTTGCATGCGGTCTGCCGTCACGCCATTGGAACGTTACGATCCGCATGACATCGCCAAAGATGCTCAAGATCTGGATCATGACCGTGTCTCCTTTGACGCTGATTAGACCGCTGCTGGCCTTCGCCTTCAAACGAGTATAATTTCCACTTCGGATAATCCTGGGTTATGCGAATGAAGCGCGGACGCCTGCCGCTGACGGCATTGAGGAGCTTCGAGGCGGCAGGCCGGCATCTGAGCTTCAGCAAGGCCGCCGAAGAGCTTTTCGTTTCGCAGGCGGCGATCAGCCGGCAGATCCGCGAGCTCGAAATCTTCCTGCGCCGGCCCTTGTTCGAACGTCACCATCGCCGCGTCGAACTGACCGACACCGGCCGCCGACTGCTGGATCAGCTCGTCAGAAGTTTCGACGCCATCGACACCTTGCTTGGGGAACTGGTGGCGACGCCGGCGCAGTCCGTGGTTCGCGTCAGTGTCGAGCCATCGCTTGCATCCATGTGGTTGGTACCCCGGCTCAATCGGTTTCGCGAATTGCGGCCCGATATCGACGTTTCTCTCGAAGTGGATATAAGGCCGATCGATTTCCGCGGCGATCAGCCCGAACTGGCCTTGCGCTTCAGCGCGCATGCCACTTCGTGGCCACGCAGCGAAGCCGAGCGACTTGCCTCGACAGCCGATTCACCGGTGCTGTCGCCGGCATTGCTCGCCTCTGGCCCTGCCCTCGAGAAGCCGATTGACCTTGGCCGCTACACGCTTTTGCACGAGGAGAACCGTCAAGGTTGGGCGCGCTGGTTCGAAGCGGCTGGCGTTCCCGCCGATGCCGTGCCCGCGCGCGGTCCTATCCTGGCGGATACGTCGCTTTCAAGGCAGGCTGCCCTGCTCGGGCACGGCGTGGCGCTGGGCGATCTCTTGCAGATCGGTGGAGAAATCGCATCCGGCGCGCTGATCAAGCCGTTCGACATCGACGTCGCATCCGGCGCGTACTGGCTGGTGGCCAGGAGCTTGCGCGATCTCTCGGAGCCAGCCGCCGCGTTCGCCGACTGGATACGAAGCGAATTTGCCGAAAGCAGACGGGCGCTGGAAGCGCGGGTTTGAGCCGGTTCCTGGTCCAGGCTCCTGCTACTTGCCTTCAGGCCGCTTCTTCGGCGCGCTTCTTCTCGATCTGGCCGATCGCGTCGACCACGGCGTCGAAGGTCAGCATGGTCGAGGCGTGCCGCGCCTTGTAGTCGCGTACCGGTTCCAGATATTTCAGGTCCGCGAAGCGGCCGTCAGGCGGGGCGCCATTTTCCTTCAGCATCTTGAGCATGGTGTCGCGCACCGCGCGCAATTCCTCGGCGCTCGCGCCGACGACGTGCTGGGCCATGATCGAGGATGACGCCTGGCCGAGCGCACAGGCCTTCACGTCGTGGGCGAAGTCGGTGACCACGCCGTCCTCCATCGTGAGGTCGACGGTGACGGTCGAGCCGCACAGTTTGGAATGCGCCTTTGCAGTCGCGTCAGGATGGTCGAGGCGGCCGATGCGGGCGATGTTTCCGGCAAAACCGAGAATTTTCGCATTATAGACGTCGTCGATCATTATTTTCCAATCCGTCGCCGCCAAGCGAACAGCGATTGCCGCTGTCGTGTCTTCCTTTCGCTCGTCATGACCTTATATAATGCTGGCAGTCCGGTATCGACAAGACAACGAAAGCCAGTGTCCTTGCCGGGAAGTTCACGCCACTTACGGGCTGGAAACCGGGCAAGTTTCTGACACCGAAAGGTCGTGGTCCGTTCAACTCGTTCCTCCACCGAGAGGGACTACGGGAGACGCCTTTATGGATGCCGTCATCAAGAAGCTCATGCCCCAGTCAGCCTATATGGAGAAGCCGGTCACCGACCGGCCGAGCGAAGCCGAAGTCGAGGCCGCCGTGCACACGCTTTTGCGCTGGACCGGCGACAATCCGGACCGCGAAGGGCTGGTCGACACGCCGAAGCGGGTGGCCAAGGCCTTCCGCGAAATGTTCGGCGGCTACGACATGTGCCCGTCGGAAGAACTCGGTCGCACCTTCGAGGAGGTCGCCGGCTATGACGACCTGGTCATCGTCAAGGATATCCAGTTCCACTCGCATTGCGAACACCACATGGTGCCGATCATCGGCAAGGCGCATGTCGGCTACCTGCCGGACGGCAAGGTCGTCGGCCTGTCCAAGATCGCGCGTGTGGTCGATATCTTTGCCCATCGCCTGCAGACCCAGGAGGCGCTGACGGCGCAGATCGCCGGCGTCATCCAGGATGTGCTCAATCCGCGCGGCGTCGCCGTGATGATCGAGGCCGAGCACATGTGCATGGCCATGCGCGGCATCCGCAAGCAGGGCTCAACCACCCTCACCTCGACCTTCACCGGCGTCTTCAAGGACACGCCCGAAGAGCAGGTTCGTTTCGTCACAATGGTGCGCGGCGGCGGGGCTTAAGCCCCTAGCCAATATCGCTAGATAAGGACCGGCGATGTCGGCACTGGAATTTCCGAAAGCTCCCTCGGACAAGAAAACGTTGGAGGAAGGCGCGGTGTTTTCACCGCGCTTCGACGCAGCCGGCCTCGTCACGGTCGTCGTCACCGACGCCGAAGACGGTGTGCTGCTGATGGTTGCGCACATGAATGCGCAAGCGCTGGCGCTGACCCTGGAGACAGGCATCGCCCACTACTGGTCACGCTCACGCAGCGCGCTGTGGAAAAAGGGCGAAACGTCAGGCAATTTCCAGCATGTCGTCGAGATGCGTACCGATTGCGATCAGGATGCATTGTGGCTGCGCGTCAAAGTGTTGGGCCACGACGCAACCTGTCACACGGGCCGACGTTCATGCTTTTATCGGACGGTGGGGC
>NZ_JBFULQ010000407.1:0-5208 GCF_054049815.1 Mesorhizobium sp. P5_C1
ACGTGGCGCTCTGGCACGAGCGCGATATTTCGCACTCCTCTGTCGAACGCATGATCGGCCCGGACGCCACGGTGACGCTCGATTTCGCGCTGTCACGGCTGACCAGCGTCGTCGACAAGCTGCTCGTCTATCCCGACAACATGCTGAAGAACATGAACAAGTTCCGCGGCCTCGTGCATTCGCAGCGCGTCATGCTGGCGCTGACGCAGGCCGGCCTGTCGCGAGAGGACTCCTACCGGCTGGTGCAGCGCAACGCCATGAAGGTGTGGGAGCAAGGCGCTGATTTTCTTGAAGAACTATTGGCCGACAAGGAAGTGACCGCCGCCTTGCCCGAAGCCGAGATCCGCGAGAAATTCGACCTCGGCTATCACACCAAGCATGTCGATACGATCTTCAAGCGGGTGTTCGGCGAAGCCTGAGGCGAGCTTTCCCTTCTCCCCGTCACTATACGGGGAGAGGACGCTCTCCAAATGGCAATCAGGCCTTGCCGGGAACGGTGTTGATCACAGTCCCCCATGGGTCTTCGCGGGTTACCGGGCTGGTTACATTGTCCGAACGCATCTCGACCCAGGCAAGGCCCGACCGACCCGGACCGCGGCGGCCGGCACCGGGGCTGCGCCAGGCATTGGCGCCGATGTGGTGGTGATAGCCGCCCGACGACAGGAACACCGCCTGGCCGCCATATTTCGCTACCGTGTTGAAGCCGAATTCCTGATTCCACCAGGCTTCGGCGTCTTCCGGCCTGCCGACACGCAAGTGGACATGGCCGACAATGCTGTTTTCCGGCGCGCCCTGCCAACCGGCGTCACCCGCCGGCACCTCGGCAACGATAGACGGAATGTTCAGCCGCTCGGTCGCCATGGCAATCTTGTCGCCATTCCACTTCCAGTCGTGCGGACGACGGTCGGCGTAGATCTCGATGCCGTTGCCTTCGGGATCGGTCAGGTAGAGCGCTTCGCTGACCAGATGGTCGGAAGCCCCCTCGATGGCAATCTTGTCGGCAATGGCGTGGTTGATCCAGCGGCCGAGATCGGCGCGGCTCGGCAGCAGAAAAGCAGTATGGAACAGGCCCGCACTTTGCGGATCATCCGGCTTTGCCGCCGCGTCCGCCTCGATCACCAGCAACGGACGGTTGCCGGCCCCGAGCGTGATCGCGCCATCGGCGCGGCTCAGTTCCTGCAGTCCGACGACGCTGCGATAATAGGCGGCAAGACTTTCGGCGTCGCGCGCCTTAAGCCCGACGCGGGCAACGCTGACGGGAGTCGTGGCGGCAAAAGGCAATTCGCTCATCAAATTCTCCGTTCGGCCGGCCTGCGGTGAAACTTCCAAGACAAGGAGCCCCACGCCGCCAACCATAGTACGCCGCGCAGGGGGTCCCGCACACGGCTGTTTCTCTCTCCTGACGACAAATCGTCGATCGGCATCGTTCACACAAGACTTGAAGAAGCGAACATCGTGTTCACTATTTGTGAGCAAGAGCGCGATTCATGGCCGTTGCACGAAGCGACGCCGCTCGCTATTTCAGCGCCATGAAGGTCAAGGAAGCAGATATTCTCATCGTGCCGGGTTACACCAATTCTGGCCCGGACCATTGGCAGAGCCGCTGGCAGTCGAAGCTGTCGACGGCGCGCCGCGTCGAGCAGGCGGAGTGGTCCAAACCGGTGCGCGAGGACTGGACGGCGAGCGTGGCCAAGGCGGTCAACGAGGCCGAGCGACCGGTCGTCATTGTCGCGCATTCACTGGGTGTGGCCGCGGCAGTGCAGGCCATGCCGCAGTTCCAGAGGCCGGTCGCAGGCGCCTTCTTCGTGGCGCCGCCCGATGTCGCCAACCCCGGGATCAAGCCCCGGCACCTGATGACCTTCGGTCCTTATCCGCGCGAGCCGCTGCCCTTTCCTTCGATCGTGATCGCCAGCCGCAACGACCCGTTCTGCGCCTTCGATGTCGCCGAGGACATTGCTGGCGCCTGGGGCTCGCTGTTCATCGACGCCGGCGAAACCGGTCACCTCAACGCGGATTCGGGCTTTGGTCCGTGGCCCGAGGGCTCGATGACCTTCGCCAAGTTCCTGACCGATCTGAAACCCTGAGCTCTCTCAGGCGCCGATCGAATCCCTGACGCTCTTCAACAGGGTTTTTGCGCCGAGCCCGATCAGCGCGTGTTCCGAGCCCATGGCCAGCAGCCGGTAGCCCATCGAGACGACGCGACCGGCAATTGCCGGCTCGACGACATAGATCGCCGCATGTTTTCCCGCCTTGCGGGTGCGCTCGGCGACCGACGCCACCGTTTCCATCATGCTTTCCAGCGTCGAATTGATGGTCGCGCCGTTGCTCCAGGCGATCGAGAAATCCGACGGGCCGAGGAAGATGCCGTCGATGCCCGGCGTGTCTAGGATGCCGTCGAGCGCATCGAGGGCAGCACGCGTCTCGACCATGGCGAAGGCCATGGTGCGCTGATTGGTGTCGCGCAGCCATTCAGCCTGGTCGCCCTTGCCGTGGCGCGGAAAGGCATAGGTCGGGCCCCACGAGCGCTCGCCGAGCGGCGGGTATTTCATGGCCGCGGCGAACAGTTTTGCATCGGCCACCGAGTTCACCATCGGCGCAATGACAGCCTCGGCGCCGAAATCGAGCGCGCGGCTTGCCATGTCGAAGCGGCCGACCGGGATGCGCACCAGCGCCGGCTTGTTTGCAGCGAGCACCGGCACCAGACCGCGCAGCACGCTGTCCTCATGATGGCCGCCATGCTGCATGTCGAGGGTGACGGCATCGAAGCCCTGTTTGGCGACGATCTCGACGGTCAGGGCATCCGGCACGCCGGACCATGCGGTGAACAGCGTTTCATCGGCGGCAAGGCGGGACTTCAGGGACATCTACACTTTCCTCGTTAAGGATCGCAGTTTCAGCCGGAAACCGCTGCAAGGCAAAGAAAAACCGCCCGGATAGGTCGGGCGGTCGATTGGTCCAGAGTGTGGTCGGATCAGGTGTTCTTGATCTGCTCGATCGCCTGCGCCATCAGCTCGTCCATGGTGCGGCGGATCTGATGGTCCGACTGGTCGACACCGGCGTCGTCGAAATCCTTGCGGATCTTGCGGAACACGTCGTGATCGCCGGCTTCCTCGATGTCGGAGACGACCACTTGGTTGGCATAGGCGTCGGCATCGGCGCCCGACTTTCCAAGCTTTGCGGCGGCCCACAGGCCGAGCGCCTTGTTGCGGCGAGCCGATGCCTTGAACCGAAGTTCCTCGTCGAATGCGAATTTGCGTTCAAAGCCCTCTTCGCGATCCTTCATGCTGCTCATGGCATCCCTCCGATGGAAATCGATTCGCTGGTGATGACGTATATGTGTTGGGGAAGCACAAACCAAAAGGTCGCGAGCCGGTCAATACGCTTCGTTGCATGCTGCGCTGCGGCATTTCAGTCCCGAAAGCGGTTGATTGGAAGGATTTGCCGATTGAGCAAACGATGTGATTGGGATAGACCCGGCATTGAACCCTACAGTAGCCGCACTATTTCAGGCAGACGGACAGGAAATGGTCGATTGCCGCCTGTCTGGAACCCCAGAGAAAAAATCAGATGAAAAATCGCCGCCGCATTTATGAAGGCAAGGCCAAGATCCTCTATGAGGGACCCGAGCCGGGTACGCTCATCCAGTTCTTCAAGGACGACGCAACCGCGTTCAACAAGAAGAAACATGAAGTCGTCGACGGCAAGGGTGTGCTCAACAACCGCATTTCCGAGCACATCTTCAACCATCTCAACCGGATGGGCATCCCGACCCACTTCATCCGCCGGCTCAATATGCGCGAGCAGCTGATCAAGGAAGTCGAGATCATTCCGCTCGAAGTGGTGGTGCGCAATGTCGCCGCCGGTTCGCTGTCCAAGCGCCTCGGCATCGAGGAAGGCACCGTCTTGCCGCGCTCGATCATCGAATTCTATTACAAGGCCGACGCGCTCGACGATCCGATGGTGTCGGAAGAGCACATCACGGCGTTCGGCTGGGCGAGCCCGCAGGAAATCGACGACGTCATGGCACTCGCCATTCGCGTCAACGACTTCCTCTCCGGCCTGTTCATGGGCGTCGGCATTCAGCTCGTCGATTTCAAGATCGAGTGCGGCCGCCTGTTCGAAGGCGACATGATGCGCATCGTCGTCGCCGACGAGATTTCGCCGGATTCCTGCCGTCTGTGGGACGTGGCGACGCATGACAAGCTCGACAAGGACCGTTTCCGCCGCGACATGGGCGGCCTCGTCGAAGCCTACCAGGAAGTTGCCCGCCGCCTCGGCATCATGAACGAGAACGAGCCGCCGCGCCCCACCGGCCCGGTGCTTGTTGCCTCGACGGATGGCGCCAAAGGCAAGCCGCACTGATAGCGGCTTGCGTCCCGATATTGAGAACAGGAGCATGTCCAGCGTGATCAAGGCCCGCATTACCGTCACCCTCAAGAACGGCGTGCTCGACCCTCAAGGCAAGGCAATCGAACACGCGCTGTCCGGACTGGGTTTCGGCGGCGTCGGCGCGGTGCGGCAGGGCAAGGTGTTCGACGTCGAGCTTTCCGAGACCGACAAGGCCAAGGCCGAGGCTGATCTGAAGGCCATGTGCGACAAGCTGCTGGCGAATACGGTGATTGAGAATTATGCGGTGGAGATCGCTTAAATGGCATTGCTGGCCGAGTACAGCAATGCCGTTGACCAGATGCCGTCGCTCTATGAGAAGTTGCTCCGTTGCGATCTCAGACCTGCAAGCCCGCGTACCGGTTTTCCTAAGAAGCCAGGAGTGTACGCTCTCTACGAAAATACGACTCCCATCTATGTCGGCCGCGCCAAGAATATTTGGCAGCGGATAGGCAATCACATAGGAGGGCGCCCAGAGCAATCTTCCTTCGCCTTCAAGGTTGCTCGTGAGAAAACGGGGCGGACAGCAACCTACAAACCAGAGGGTTCTCGCAAAGCTCTCATGCTTGATGAGATTTTCAAGACGGCCTTTACTGATTCTGTGACACGTATTCGTGCTCTGAACGGCCGCTACGTTGTAATCGAGGACGATATTTTGCAACATCTATTCGAGGTGTACGCTGCGCTCGCGCTAAAAACATCTTACAACGAATTCAGGACAAGCTAATGAAATCCGCCGTCGTCCTTCTGCCTGGCCTCAACCGCGATCGCGACATGATCGCGGCGCTGACCAAGATTTCGGGAAAGCCGCCGGTCACCGTC
>NZ_JBFULQ010000408.1:0-5186 GCF_054049815.1 Mesorhizobium sp. P5_C1
GACTACGTTTATCCGCGCACAACCAACAAGATCCTCGAGGCCTATCTGAAGGCCAAGGGCGTCGCGGCGGAAGACATCATGGTCAATTACACGCCGTTCGGCTTCTCCGACTGGCAGACCGAAGTTTCAGCAATCAAGAAGTTTGGTTCGGCCGGCAAGAAGACCGCCGTCGTCTCGACCGTCAACGGCGACGCCAATGTGCCGTTCTACAAGGAACTCGGCAACCAAGGCATCAAGGCCGAGGATATTCCGGTCATGGCCTTCTCGGTCGGCGAAGAAGAGCTTGCCGGTCTCGACACGGCGCCGTTGGTTGGCCATCTCGCCGCTTGGAATTACTTTGAAAGCGTCGATACGCCTGAGAACAAGAAGTTCATCGCCGACTGGCACAAGTTCATCAAGAACGACAAGCGCACCACCAACGACCCGATGGAAGCCCACTATATCGGCTTCAACATGTGGGTGAAGGCGGTCGAGAAGGCCGGCACCACCGATCCGGACAAGGTCATCGACGCCATGATCGGCGTTTCCGTGCCCAACCTGACCGGCGGCTATTCGACCATGATGCCGAACCACCACATCACCAAGCCGGTGCTGATCGGTGAAATCCAGGCCGACGGCCAGTTCGAGACGGTTTCGCGTACGCCGGGCCTGGTGATGGGCGATGAATGGTCCGACTACCTGCCTGACTCCAAGGACCTAATCTCCRATTGGCGCGCGCCTCTGTCCTGCGGCAACTTCAATGTCGCCACCGGCAAGTGCGGCGGCAAGGGCACAAACTGATCCTCCCGGRCTGACCAGGTCAGGACCGCAGGTCCATGACCTCAGACCGCCAGCGTCCGGACGGTTTCCTCCGCCGTCCGGACGCCCAATTCAACATTCAAGGGTCGCCTGAAGCCGATGAACCTGTTGCGCGCGATTGGCCTGACGCTTTTGTTCCTGCTGGCGACGCTGTCGTCGTCGGGTGCTGGCGAAGCCGATCTGCGTGGAATCATCGCCAAATTCGCGACGGCCAAGGGCTTTTCCGAGACAGGCACCGTCGTCCACGACCTGGCGGCCACAGGTGATCCGGCTGTCGAACGACCGCTTGCGGCACTTGCCGACGGTAACCTCTATATCCGCAAGGCGGATTCGCTGGTCTTCGTCGGCAAGGAAGCCGGCGACAGCGTTGAGCTGTTCGATCCGCTGAGCGGCGAGAAGTCGGCGGATGCCGCCAAGGACGACATCACCAAGATCAAGGTCAACAACACACTGCGCCGCGTCATCCGCGATGCGCTGGGCACGCTGACGCTCGGCGCCAAGGATCCGGCCGTGCGCATCGCCGCTGCCGACACCATGTTCAAGACACCCGATGCCGCAAACATTGGGCCGCTGGACACCGCGATCGCCAGCGAGACGGTGGCCAGCGTCAAGGCCCTGCTCGAACAGGCCCGTGCCGCATCTGTCCTGGTTTCTGACCGGCCGGATGCCGACAAGCTCGCCGCCATCGCGCTGATCGGCGCACGGGGCGACCGCGATGCGGTTTCGCTGCTCACCTCGGTCGAGGCGACCGCCTCGGGTGCGGTCAAGGAGGCGGCGACGGCCGCAATCGCCGACATCAATTCGACGCTGGCCTTCTGGGATGCCGGCCAGAACATCTGGTACGGGATTTCCCTGGGCTCGGTGCTGCTGCTGGCGGCAATCGGGCTTGCCATCACCTTCGGCGTCATGGGCGTCATCAACATGGCGCATGGCGAGATGGTCATGCTCGGCGCCTACACGACCTTTGTCGTCCAGCAGGTGATCCGCACATCCTTTCCCGGCCTGTTCGACTGGTCGCTGGTCATCGCGCTGCCGCTCGCCTTCCTCGTCGCGGCGCTTGTCGGCCTGGCCATAGAGCGTGGCGTTATCCGCTTTCTCTACGGGCGGCCGCTGGAGACATTGCTGGCGACATGGGGCGTGTCGCTGATCCTGCAGCAAGCCGTGCGCAGCATCTTCGGGCCGACCAACCAGGAAGTCGGCAATCCCTCCTGGATGTCGGGCTCGTTCAATGTCGGCCAGCTCGCGATCACCTGGAACCGCCTCTGGATCCTGGTCTTCGCGCTCTCCGTCTTTGCCGTGCTGCTCTATGTGATGAAGCGCACTCCCTGGGGGCTGCAGATGCGCGCCGTCACCGCCAACCGGCGCATGGCCGCCTCGATGGGCATCAGGACGCCATGGGTCGATGCGCTGACCTTCGCGCTGGGTTCCGGCATTGCCGGCATCGCCGGTGTTGCGCTTAGCCAGATCGACAATGTCTCGCCCAATCTCGGCCGCGGCTACATCATCGACAGCTTCATGGTCGTCGTCTTCGGCGGTGTCGGTAATCTATGGGGCACGCTGGTCGGCGCCTTCTCGCTCGGCATCGTCAACAAGTTCCTCGAGCCCTATGCCGGCGCCGTGCTCGGCAAGATCGTCGTGCTGGTGCTGATCATCCTGTTCATCCAGAAGCGCCCGCGCGGCCTGTTCGCGCTCAAGGGCAGGGCGGTGGAAGCATGATCACCGGACGCTTCTTCGCCGCGGGTGCGGACCGCCGCATCGCCATCACGATTCTCATCCTGCTGGCGGTGGCGATCATCGTGCCGCTGCTCAACCTGGCTGTGTCGCCGACCAGCGCCTTCTACGTGCCGTCCTACATCGTGGCGCTGACCGGCAAATATCTCTGCTATGCGCTGCTCGCCTTGGCGCTCGACCTTGTCTGGGGCTATTGCGGCATCCTTTCGCTCGGCCACGGCGCCTTCTTCGCGCTCGGCGGCTATGCGATGGGCATGTATCTGATGCGCCAGATCGGCGCGCGGGGCGTCTATGGCAATCCCATCCTGCCGGACTTCATGGTGTTCCTGAACTACAAGGAACTGCCCTGGTTCTGGACTGGTTTCGACCATTTCTGGTTCGCCGGCCTCATGGTGCTTGCGGTGCCCGGCCTGCTCGCTTTCGTCTTCGGCTGGTTCGCCTTCCGCAGCCGTGTCACAGGCGTCTACCTCTCCATCATCACCCAGGCGATGACCTATGCGCTGCTGCTCGCGTTCTTCCGCAACGATATGGGTTTCGGCGGCAACAACGGCCTGACCGATTTCAAGGATATTCTCGGCTTCAACGTGCAGGCCGACGAGACGCGTTCGGCACTGTTCGCCGCCAGCGCGGTGACGCTGGCGTTCGCCGTCTTCGTCACCTGGGCGATCGTCGGTTCCAAATACGGCAAGCTCCTGATGGCCGTGCGCGACGCCGAGAGCCGCACCCGCTTCCTCGGCTGGCGGGCGGAGAATGTGAAGCTGTTCGCCTTCACCGTCTCGGCGGTCATGGCCGGCATTGCCGGCGCGCTCTATGTGCCGCAAGTCGGCATCATCAATCCCGGCGAGTTCGAACCGTCCAATTCGATCGAGGTGGTGATCTGGGCGGCCGTCGGCGGGCGCGGCACCATTGTCGGGCCGATCATCGGCGCGCTGCTGGTCAATGCCGGCAAATCCTGGTTCACCGGCGTGTTGCCGGAATTCTGGCTGTTTGCGCTCGGCGGCCTGTTTGTCGCAGTCACGCTTTTGCTGCCCAAAGGCATCGTCGGCATGTGGGATTCCTGGCGYGGCAACGCCAAAGCGCTGCGGGCGGCCTCGCTGGCCGAGGAGGCCGGCATCGACCCCGTCGTCCCGCCGCCGCAGAAGATCGTTCGCAGCGCGGCGACAAGGCCTGGCGACTGGTCCTCATCCAGCCCCGAACCACAGCCGGCGGAGTGAGCGATCATGAGCAAGTCGCACACGATCCTCTATCTCGACGGCGTCTCGGTTTCCTTCGACGGCTTCCGCGCCATCAACAATTTGTCGCTGGTGCTCGACAAGGGCGAGATGCGCGCCATCATCGGCCCCAACGGGGCCGGCAAGACGACGATGATGGACATTGTCACCGGCAAGACGCGGCCCGACGAGGGAGAGGTTTTCTTCGACGGCCAGATCGACCTGACCAGGCATGATGAAGCCGAGATCGCCATGATGGGCATCGGCCGCAAGTTCCAGAAGCCGACGGTCTTCGAAAGCCACACGATCGAAGAAAATCTGATGTTGGCGTTGAAGGGGCCGCGCTCGATCTTCCCGGCGCTGTTCCATCGACGCTCGGCCGCCGAAGCGCGGCAGATCGACGACATTCTCGGCATTATCCGACTTGGTGACAAACGCGATCAATTGGCTGCAAATTTGAGCCATGGACAAAAGCAGTGGCTGGAGATCGGCATGCTGCTCGCGCAGGACCCGAAGCTGCTGCTGGTCGACGAGCCAGTCGCCGGCATGACCGATGCAGAGACCGAGGAAACCGCGCGACTGCTCAAGGAGATCGCGCGCGACCATTCGGTCATCGTCGTCGAGCACGACATGCATTTCGTGCGCGAGTTGGGCGTCAAGGTCACCTGCCTGCACGAAGGCTCGGTGCTGTCCGAGGGCACGCTCGATTTCGTGTCTGCCGACGAGCGCGTCGTCGAAGTCTATTTGGGGAGATGAGCATGGTCTGGCGGGTACAATTCCATCGCTTCGATCTGTCCTTCCTGCGGTTCTGGAGAAGGCGCTGACATGCTCGAAGTTTCCGATGCCACGCTGCACTACGGCGCCGCCCAGGCGCTGCGTGGCGTGTCGCTGAAGGCCGGCGCCGGCAAGATCACCTGCGTGCTCGGCCGCAACGGCGTCGGCAAGACCAGTTTGATGAGATCGATCGTCGGCCACCATCGGCTGACGAGCGGAAGCGTTGCCTTCGAGGGGAAGGCGCTCGACCGGAGCGCGGCGTATGACCGCGCCCGGTCGGGCATCGCATTCGTACCGCAGGGCAGGGAGATCTTTCCGCTGCTCACGGTGCGGGAAAACCTGGAATCGGGCTTTGCGCCGCTGAAGCGTGGCGACCGCAACGTGCCCGCCCATGTCTTCGAGTTGTTCCCGGTGCTGAAGCAGATGCTGGGTCGCCGTGGCGGCGACCTTTCCGGTGGCCAGCAGCAGCAGTTGGCCATCGGCAGGGCGCTGGTGATGCGGCCGAAGCTGCTGGTGCTCGACGAACCGACGGAAGGCATCCAGCCGTCGATCATCAAGGATATCGGCCGCGCCATCCGCTATCTGCGCGACCAGGCGGGCATCGCCGTGCTTTTGGTCGAACAATATCTCGATTTCTGCCGCGAGCTTGCCGACGAGGTCAACATCATGGAC
>NZ_JBFULQ010000409.1:0-5165 GCF_054049815.1 Mesorhizobium sp. P5_C1
GGCTGATCAGAGGCGTTTAACGCTCTTGCTTGACTGGAACATAACAGTCGGCGTTTGGAACCATGTTCCCATCGCGTTCCAGATGACGCAAGCGGAAATCCGGGGACTTTTGCCGGCATAAAAAAGGGACGGCGGCCGATGGCCGCCGTCCCCTTGGGGAACCGAATACTCGCTGGCTCAGGTGCGCCGTGTCAGCACGAAGTTCTGGCCGCTGGAGCTGGTGCAGTTGAGCTGGCTTGTCGACACCATCAGGCAGTTGAAGCTGACCGCGGTCTGGCGGATCAGCGACGTGCCATTGATCTGCACCGACGTGGCGCCGGTCATGGTGTAGCTGCCATCGGCAAGCTTCTGGCCGGTGTCGGTGGCGACGGTCGTGAAGGTGCCGCTGGCGAAGGTCGAAAGGCCGGTGCCCTTGGCGTCGATCCAGGAGCCTTCGACGCCTTTCGGCGAAGCCGCCATCGGCGGTCCATCCGGGCCGCTGGTCGTACAGCCAGCAAGCCCCACTGCAGTGGCTGCCGCAACGCTCATCCAAACAATCTTGCGCGCAATGTTCATTTTAAAAAATCCTCTCCTCAGTCCGCATCCCTTCAATCGCCTGATTTCCGGGCGATTGCAAGGCAACGAGGCATGCTGACGGGGCTGCTATCGGACGAGGATGTTGCGGAATTGCCACGGGTCGCTGCGGTCGAGGTCTTCCGGGAACAGGCCGGGGCGGTTATCGAGCGGCGTCCAGTCGGTGTAGTGGCCTTCGACCGGTCCCAAATATTGCGACTGCACTTCCAGGCAGCGCTTGTAGTCCATCTCGTCGGCCTCGACGATGCCGGCTTCAGGGTTTTCCAGTGCCCAGACCATGCCGGCGAGAACCGCCGAGGTGACCTGCATACCGGTGGCGTTCTGATAGGGCGCCAGCTTGCGCGCGTCGGCCAGCGAAAGATGTGAGCCGTACCAGTAGGCATTCTTGTCGTGGCCGTAGAGCAGCACGCCGAGTTCGTCGACACCATCGACCAATTCGTTCTCGTCGAGCACGTGGTGCACCGGCTGAGGCTTGCCAGCGGCGCCGAACATCTCGTCTAGCGACAGCATCGCGTCATTGCAGGGATGATAGGCATAGTGGCAGGTCGGGCGGTATTGAACCTTGCCCTTCCTGGAGCGCACGGTGAAGAAATCGGCGATCGAGATCGCCTCGTTGTGCGTGACAAGGAGGCCGTATTGCGGCCCTGGCGTCGGGCACCATGAACGCACGCGCGTGTTGGCGCCGGGCTGCTCCAGGTAGATGGCGGCCTTCGAACCGTGCTTGTGCTTCTTGGCGTTCTTCGGCATCCACGTCTCATGCGTGCCCCAGCCGAGCTCGGCAGGCTGCAGGCCCTCGGAAATGAAGCCCTCGACCGACCATGTGTTCCAGAACACAGCCATCGGCTTCGGCTTCTTGGCGCGCTGGGTGTCGCGCTCGGCGATGTGGATGCCCTTGACGCCGGCCTTCTTCATCAGCTTGGCCCAGCCCTCGCGGTCATCCTGCGTAGGCTCAGAAAACTCGAGGCCAAGATCGGTAGCGAGGTTGACCAGCGCCTGCTTGACGAACCACGAGACCATGCCGGGATTGG
Organism: Mesorhizobium sp. P5_C1; assembly: GCF_054049815.1. NCBI lineage: Bacteria > Pseudomonadati > Pseudomonadota > Alphaproteobacteria > Hyphomicrobiales > Phyllobacteriaceae > Mesorhizobium > Mesorhizobium sp. P5_C1. The sequence continues at coordinate 1,602 of NZ_JBFULQ010000409.1, forward strand.
CGCCGCAGGTGGAGACCGCCGTCGCGCCGCCGGGCTTGTCGTGCTTTTCCTTGATCATCGCTTCGCGCAGCGCGTAGTTGGTGCGGCTGGCATTGTCGGCCTGGGCATCGAAATAGAAACCGAGCCATGGCTCGACGACGGTGTCGATGTAGAGCACGCCGAGCTTGCGGCAGAGCCGCATCAGGTCCACCGAGCCGGTATCGACCGATAGGTTGATGCAAAAGCCCTGGCCGCCGCCATTGGTCAGAAGCGGCGTCAAAAGCTTCTTGTAGTTCTTCTCGGTCACTGCGTCCTGGACGAAGGCGATGCCGCGCTCGTCGAGCAGCTTGCGGTCGGTGTCGCGTGGGTCGAGGACCGTCATGCGCGACTTGTCGAACGTGAAATGGCGTTCGATGAGCGGCAGCGTCCCCCGTCCGATCGAGCCGAAGCCGATCATCACCACAGGGCCGGTGATCTCACCATAAACGGGCCAGTTTTCATTCGCCATTTTATCGAGCACTCCTCAAAAAACACTCCGGAACAGCCGCTTGGCCGCGGCGCGACAAACCATAGATCATTGTCACAATAAAGGGAAAAGCAGCGAAACGCCTGGGAACGCCGCTGTGGAAGTGCTCGGCGATGCCACCGGGAGGCCATGGCCGCCCGATGGCGGATGTTAAGCCGGCGTCGTATCAGCGAGCGCCGCCGGACGCGTTGATGCGTTCGCCGGTCAGCCACGCCGCCTCGTCCGAGGCGAGGAAGGCCACCGTCGGGGCGATGTCGTCCGGCTTGCCGAAGCGCTGGCCAAGGGGGACGCCAGCGATCAGCATATTGCCGAAATCGGTGCCAACCATACCTTCGGTCATTTCGGTATGGGTATAGCCAGGCGCCACGATGTTGACACGGATGTTGCGGGCTCCGAGTTCTCTCGACAGGCTAAGCGTCAGCGTATCGATCGCCGCTTTGCTGGCCGAATACAGGCTGGTGTTTGGCACCGGGTTCCAGCTCGAGATCGTGCCGATGTTGACGATGCTGCCGCCGGTCTCGGGGAAGTGGCGCATGGCAGCCTTTGTGGTCAGGATCGTGCCCAGTACGTTGGTGTCGAAGAGCCGCCGATAATCCGCCTCGCTGGCTTCCTCGAAAGTGCCAAAGCTGGCGGTCGCGGCGTTGTTGATCAGAATGCTTGGCTTGCCGAATGCGATCTCGGCGGCCTCGAACATCTTCTCGACTTCGGCGGCCTCGGCCACGTCACCCCGAACCGCAGTCGCCTTGCCACCGGCAGCGACGATCTCCTTGACCGTGCGTTCTGCAGCCTCACGGCTGGAGGCGTAGTTAACCACGACGGCGGCGCCTTCCGCCGCCAGCCGTTTGGCGATGCCCGCACCGATGCCTCGCGCGGCGCCGGTGACGATGGCGACCTTGTTGTTGAGCTTGCCCATTTTGGTTCTCCGAATGGATGGATGGATTTGACAATCGACCAATTGGCCATTCCTGGATGGGTCAGGTAGAGTGAGTAATGCCATATAACTAATTCCAAGGTGGAATAGATGGACAGGCTCATGGTGATGAACACCTTCATAAGGGTCATCGAAACCGGCTCGTTCTCGGCGGCCGCGCGGCATTTGCGCGTCGGGCAGCCTGCCGTCTCGAAGGCCATCGCGCAGCTCGAGGAACGGCTCGGCGTTCGCCTGCTGTCGCGCACCACCCGAGGTCTCTCGCCGACCGATGCGGGCCTCAGCTTCTATGAAGGCGCCAAGCGCGCGGTCGACGAGGCCGACGAAGCAGAGAACGCGGCGCGTGGCACTGCGGCGGCGCTCACCGGGTTGCTGCGCATCGGTACGTCGGTAACCTTCGGTCGCCTGCATATCGTTCCGAGGCTGAAAGCCTTCCTGGACGCTCACCCGAGGCTCGACGTCGAGGTGGCGATGGACGACAGGAACGTCGACCTCGTCGAGGAAGGGGTGGATGTCATGCTGCGACTGGGTGAAAGCTTCGCCCCCGCTCAAATCGGGCGCAAGATCGCCACCTGTCGTCGCCTCGTGGTGGCGGCGCCCTCCTACCTGGCACGCGAGGGCGAACCCATCGCGCCCGATGAGCTGTCGCGGCACGAGGCGATCCTTTTCGTCCGAGCAGGCACTTCCAATCGCTGGACATTCCGGCGAGGCGCCGAAGAGGTTTCGCTTGCCGGCCAAGGGCGGCTGCGCGTGACTTCCGCCGAAGGGATACGTGAGGCAGTACTTGCCGGCATCGGCTTCACGGTCGGCTCCGAATGGATGTTCGACGCGGAACTGCGCAGCGGTGCGGTTCGGCCGATCCTGGTCGACTGGGCGCTGCCGCCCGTTGAATTGTGGGCGCTGTTTCCGGCCGGACGCAAGGCCAGCGTCAGGGCAAGGGCGTTCGTTGATTTTCTGGCGTGCAGCCTGTAGCCGGCTTCAGCCGGCCATTGTCTTCAATCGTTCGATCAGCCGGTCGCGGTCCGATGTCAGGCCCTTGTAGTCGAGCTGGTCGAGATCGAGCGCTTCGAGCTGGGCGGCAAAGGACAGTGCGAGCGTCGCCCGGTCCGGGTGCCGATCCAGCACGGCGAGCGGGTCGAGGTGGATGCGGATGGTGAACAGGATGTCGCGCGAGGACGGCAGCTTGCGCAACGTCTGACGCTCCACGCGGATGAAGGCGTGCGCCCTGACGTCACCATCGGGGAAGCGTGTCGGCCGGTTGGTGGCGCGGTCGATGCGCTCGACATTGGACAGCKGATGATAGAGCGCATTGTCGGCCTGGATCGACCAGTTGAAGCGCTCGACTGCCTGGCCCTGGAGGCCGTCGAACATGCGGTTGATCAGCTCGGCTGGGCGGGTACCCGGACCGAAGCCCGGCACCGGCGCGTGGATATCCTGCAGCGGCCGGCCGAACTTCTCGACCAGCAGCCAGGATGAGGGAAAGCACAACGAACCGGCGACGAGCCGCCAGCCGTTGTCGCTACGGCGCATCAGGATCAGGTCTTCCTGGACCAACAGCGAGGCGGCGACGAGCGGTGCGCCGTCGAGACCGGCGGGGATGGCGAAATGGCTCTCCATGCCCACGACTTCGATGCCCGCGTCGGTGCGCCGATAGGTATCGGGAAATCTGTCCGGCAGATGCGTGCCGAGCAATTCCAGCACTTCCTGCTGAGCGTCCCGCGTGCCGTCCTCCTCGACGAAAACCCGCTCGGGGATCTCGGCATAGAGCCGGCGCTTCTCGGCGAGATACGGCAGCAGAAGGTCGTCGACCTCGATCCAGTCTGCCGGATCGAGCGGCTTCAGGCCGATGCTGAAGAGTTTCGACGAGCCGTCATAGGGCGTATGGGTGGGCAGCGCCCCGGCCAAGCTCATACTTMCCTGAAATCGTCCAGGACGGCGGTGGTCAGCCTCGCTAGGAATTCGGTGACATCATAGTCGGCTGCGTTGGCCATGGCGAAGGGATCCGCTGCCAGCCTGGCGTCGAGCACTTCGCGCGGGCATTGCGCGATGATGATGCCGCCGGTTCTCGGTTTCTTCGGGCCGGAGGCGACGAAGATGCCGTCCGCATAGCAGGCCTTCAGCCATTCGATAT
>NZ_JBFULQ010000410.1:0-5138 GCF_054049815.1 Mesorhizobium sp. P5_C1
CTACAGTCGAGATGCGGCGCTGAGTTGCCCGTTCCAGCAGCCGGCTCAGGCGGCAAAATCTGACTCCATTGTCGACCTCAGCCCGGACAAGTACCAATTGCAGGGTCTTCAGGAAGGAAGAAGCTTCGCCGCTCGCAAGGGGTGAGTTCGCGAGGCACGGTGCGCCGGGCGAAGTCAATGAGGTCCCTGGGTGTCTGGAAGACGCGAACGATGCGGACGCTTTCCTCGCCGGAAACAATTGCGATCTGGGTGCCGTCGGAACTGAAAGCTGCGCGTGTAAGGCCCGGTCGAACGGTCGCTTCGTCCTGGCTGGCAAGGACGGCAATCTGGCGCCCCGATTGCGTCGCCCATAGCCGGACCGTGCGATCTTCGGATGACGCGGTCACGACATACAATCCACTGGGACTGAACTGGGCGCTGTCCACCGCGCCGCTGTGGCCCCTAAGAACGGTCCTTTCCAGTCCGCCAGCGACGCTCCAGATCCGGACGGTTCCATCGCGTGAGGCCGTCATCAGCGACTGGCCGTCGGGACTGAAGGAGACCACCGTCACCTCGCCGGTATGTCCCTCTAGCGTTACGACGTTTGCTCCGTTCGTGGTCGACCAAATTCGGGCCGTGTGGTCGAGTGAGCCCGTGGCGACCAGTTGACCGTCCGGGTTGAAGGCCGCTGCCGTGATGCGATCCCGGTGCCCCACAAGGGCCTTAAGCTCAGCCCCGCCCGCCTTCAGGAGGTGGCCCGCATTGTCTTCCCTGGCCGCGAAGACCAGACGTTCGTCGGGGCTAAGAATGGCCTGCGGCAGCTTGCTGCTTGAATTGATGACGGCCAGCTCGGTACCGGTCACCGCATCCCACAGCTGCGCGGTACCGTCGATCGATGCGGAAACAAGCGATTTGCCGTCGCGACCAAACTGGATCTGGATCAGTCCGCCATGGGCTCGGAACTGGGCGGTCTCGAATCCCCTGGCAACCTCCCAAATTCGGACCTGGCCCCCAAGAGATGCCGTCGCGACGCGCCTTCCATCGGGACTGAACGTCGCGCGTTGAACGATCTCATGTGTATCGAGTCGGATGATCTCGCGGCCGCTCACGACATCCCAGAGATGCGCCGCGCTGTCGCCGCCACCGGTCAACAGGTGGATATTGTCGGCACTGAAGACCGCGAAAGTCGGCCGATATTCATGAGAGAGCGTGGTCGTCAGTGCGCCGTCGACGTCCCACAGCCGAGCTGTGCCATCGTGCGAAGCGGTGAGAAGAATGTTGCTGTCGGCCGGGCTGAATTCCAGATGCTCGACCAAAGATTCATGACCGGCGATCGTCGTGACCAACGAGGCGCGTTCAACGTCCCAGATGCGGACCGGCCCATTGACCGAAGCAGTCGCCAGAAAGCGGTCGTCCGGGCTGAAAGCACCGTTCATCTCTTCATCGCGTTCATCCGCACCGATATCGGCGAGCTTCAAACCCGAAACCTCCTGGCCGAGCAGGTCATGCAACGTTCCCAACGATCCATCCCAAATCCGGGCAGCGCCGTCGAGTGATACGGTGGCGATCCGCTGACCCCCGTGACTGAAAATCACGCCGTTCAATTGCGTGTCGCTCTTGTGGCCGTCCAGCTTCGCGATCTCCGTTCCTTTCGACGCATCTAAAAGGCTGGAAGTGCCGCCGTATGAAAGCGGGCCGCATGCGCCAGCCAGCAGCCGGCCCCCGTCCGGGCTGAACGCCAGGCTATAGGGCCGGGAGTTCACCCGGAATGACCGCGTCAGTGCGCCATCCGCGGTACTCCAGATCGAAACAAAGTGCTTGCGTGCCGTCGCGAAGCTGTGACCGTCCGGACTGAAGCCAGCCCGTGCATATCCGTCGCTTCTTACACTCACGACTTTTCTTCCGGTCCGGGCGTCCCAGAGCACTGCATCGCTGTTCTCCCCCGCCGTCAGCACCTGGTTGCCATTCGGGCTGAAGATTGCGGTTGGATAATTGCCTACCGGCTGCAGGATGAAGAGCTGTTCTCCCGAGATGGCGTTCCAGACGCGTGCAGTGCCGTCCCTCGCGGCCGTCAGGATACGGCTCCCGTCCGGGCTGAACTCAGCCCTCTCCACGGCCCCTCCATGACCTTTTAGAACCGCAGTTTCGGCACCGCTGGAGATGTCCCAGACGCCTGCAGTTTTATCGTAGGATGCAGTGACGATGTGATCGCCGCTCGGATTGAACGCCGCATCCGCGACGCCGGCACCATGCCGGAAGATTTTGATCTGGTGGTGCGCCAGCAGGGCCTTGAAGAGGGCTGCCTCCGCTTCAAAGAGATAGGGCCGCTCGGACGGGTCTTTCGAGGACAGTGCTTCGAGCGCCAACAGGATCGCAGCCTCGGTGTTGCCTCTCGCCGTGGACTGCTGCGAGAGAAACGCGAGCGAAAGAGACTGGTTGCGCAGCGCCAGGTCGCGTTGCGACCTTGCTTCCTCCTGCGCCCTGAAGGCGACCAGTGCACCTGCGCCCGCCATGAGAGCGAGCATTATCGCCACAATCGCGGCATTGCGCGTACGGCGGGCAAGCCGGTTTGCCGCGGCAGCCGCGAGGCTCCGGCGCTCGGCCTCGCGCTCACGGCGCTCGCGTTTTGCCTCTTCTGCGGCCTCGATCAGCGCCAGCTCTGTGTGCCGGTCCTTCTCCTCTTTCTGCTGATGGGCACGCAAGGACGCCTCGATGTATTCAAGTACGTCATCGTCGACCTCCTCCCGTCTTGACAACATCAGCTCTTCGCCCTCCGCGAGACGTTTGCCGGACGGAAGGAGAAGCTCTCGATTCCTGCTCTCCAGGTGCCATCGGTGGGTGTCGGCCCTGAGGCGTTCGCGCGTCTCGAGAAAGTCCCGGTTTGCATTCACAATGTCACCGGCGCGCGGCCAACGGCTCAACAGTGCTTCATGTGCAACGCGGACGAAGACATGCCCTCCGGCGTCCTCGTCGCTGACGAGGAGCCGTGCGTCGATCAGGGCCCTGACGAGGGCCGATCGCGAGGGGGTGCCTGCAATTTCGGTGAACAGGGCCGGACGTGCCGTGACCGTTTCATCGCCAGGACTTGCCGTGGTGAGCGCGCGCAGCACCGCGGGTAAGGCCTCCTGGATGTTGGGCGCCAGCAAGTCCACGACTTCGTCGGCGCGGCGCGCGATTGCGCCTTCGAGCCCGCCGAGCGCGCGATAATGCGCAAAGGTGAGAACTCGGCGCTCGCGGCCGGCCTCGTACAACGCGTCGAGCACGAACTCGAGAAGCGGCAATGATCCGGGATCGGCAGCTGCTGCCTCCTGCAGCACATCGTCGAGCCGCCCCAGTTCGGCACTCTCCTCGAAGCGGAGCCCGGCGACGCCCGCCGGTTCGCGGATGATCTGCCCGATCTCTGGGCCAGTCGGCGGCAGGAGTTCGTAGCTGGAGAGGCCGTCCTTGAGCGCCGAGAAACCCCGGACCTCTCCGCAGCGGTGAAAAAAGTCCGAACGGATCGCCGCTATCACCCAGGCCAGTCCGCTCGCGGCCAGCACCGCCATGAGCCGCACGAGGGCCTCGCGCGTCGCCGGCTGCTTCTCCGTCGTGAACAGCTCCTCCAGCTGATCAATGGCGACAAGCAATCTGATCTGCGGGCGGGCCGGCCCGGCGGCCTCGCGAAGTGCCTGTCGGATCATCGCCAGTGCCCGATCCGGCGTGCTCCTGCAGAGCCGAGCAAACTCCGCGGCTGTTACTTCGGAGGCCAGCTCCGGCACAGCAGTTTCGCGAAGCAGTGCCGCAGCCAGCACAGCGAATGCATCCGGTCCTTCGGAGAGGCGGATCAGGCAGCGGCGCCACAGGGATATGCCTGCCACGGCTCCAGGCAGTGTCAATGACGGCAGCAGGCCAGCGCGCAGGAGGGAAGACTTGCCGCATCCGCTCATACCGTAGATGAGCAGGAATGCCGTGCCACTTGCTGCCTGCTGCTCAAGTCTTGCGGTGCAGGCCGCAATCGCCCGCGCTCGGCCGAAGAAGAGATCGGCATCTTCGAATTCGAAGGCATCGAGACCACGAAATGGTGACCTGACCGGTTCCTCCGCAGCAAGGGGTACGCGGTAGATGCGCAAGGCGCGTGCGACGTTCTTCAGCTTGTGCTCGCCGAGATCGACGAACTCCAGCGAGAGTCGGTCTTGAGCCTGGGCGCGCACCGCTTCCGTGACGCAAATCCCGCCCGGTCGTGACAATGTTTGCAGATGAGCGGCGACCTCGACGGCCTCGCCCGCGAGGTGGTCGCCCTCGGCGACGGCATAACCCAGGTGAACGCCGATGCGGAAGCGCAGGCGCTTTACCTCGGGAACTTCGCGGTTCCGCCTATCGACCTCATGCTGGATCTCGCCCGCACACCGCATCGCCTCGACAGGGCCGGCAAACTCGGCGACCAAGCTCTCTTCGGCGCTCCAGAACACACCGCCTGCATGTTGAACCAGCAGCCGATCGATGATCTGCTTGTATGCCCGGAAAGTTGCAGCGGAGATCGGCTCATCCATGCCTGTCAGCCGGCCCCCGGCGGCCACTTCGGCGGCCAGGATGGTGGCCATTCTCGGTCCGGCATTTGAGGGAAGGACCAGCCTGTATCCGCGCCTCGGAACCGTCTGCACGACGGCCTGCCGATTGTCGTTGAGCGCCGCACGGATCTCGTGAATGCATTGCACCAGGCTGTCGTCGGTCACGGCTATGCCGTTCCAGACTGCCTTCATCAGGTCGTCCTTGGTGATGACCCGATCAGCGTTCTCCAGAAGGTGACGAAGCACCGCGAAGGTCTGGTGGCGAAGTGCGATTGTCCTGTTGGACTTGTCGCGCAAGGTCTCGCTGCTCAGATCGGCGGTAATGCCGTTGAGTACGAACGTCGTGGGCGGCGAGCTATTCAAGCCGGTTCCCTCACGCACGAAGCCGCAGTCCAATTCTTCGATCTTAGCACGGTTCGCGCTGCGAAGAGTCATCGCCATCCAGACCGGCGGGGAGCGCAGATTTCGGCGAATGATCGGACGCCGTTCGTGACCAAAGAGACGCTCGGACCGACAATTGCATTCTCAGCGGGAGGCTCGCCATGGACTACTTGGTGCGGATTGCTCGATCTGCCGGAGCAAGACCGGTGCCACGGCTCACGGGCTTCTGCC
>NZ_JBFULQ010000411.1:0-5096 GCF_054049815.1 Mesorhizobium sp. P5_C1
TCAACAGATGTCAACCAAGCCCGATGAATGCCGATAGAACCTGGTTCGGCACCACGGTGGACGCCACCCAAGAAGGCAAGTGAGCAGGCTGAAGCGCACTGCAATTGGCGAAGCTGAAGCGTATCCAACCCTGCCGCGCGGATCATACGCCCCAACCGAAGCGCGCTGCCGACATTGCCGCCGGGGGAGTTGAATACGATCGTCCTGGCCCCGCTGCTCACAACCGCGTTACTAAAAGCGTTCAGGGGTTCATTGTCGTTGAACTCGCCGGAAACAACAAGAAACGGCTGCTGCCCTGGAGACGAAACAGGCGTGTATTCTAGGGCCTCAACCTTACATGTTGCTGCCGCGACAAGTGACCCTACCGCCAGAACTAGAGAAGCTACACGCACAGCCCGACAGAGCCCCAACCTGCCTGCTGCAAGTAAGAACCTGTCAACAACCTATTTCAAGAGCCCTCTTTGAAAGTTGGATTTCATTCGGAGCGGTCATTGGCGATAAAATTGGTGCGGATGAAGGGACTCGAACCCCCACGCCTTTCGGCACTGGAACCTAAATCCAGGGCGTCTACCAGTTCCGCCACATCCGCATGGACCGGCAATCCCATGTAGCCATCATTCTGTCAATGTCGGGAACAAGTGTTGGGGTCAGGAACAAGGTCGGGTCGGGGCCAAAATGTTGGTTGTTCGCCGAAATGCGAAGATGGTTGAAAAATAGCCCCGCCTGTGACAAAAGGCGTGTCGAATGTGACGGGACGCGACGATCCGCTTCTGCAAAATGTGATAAGAAGTAGGAAAAACAAGAACTTATTCACATTTTGGAACGCAGTTTGGAAGAGTTTGAGCCGTATTTTCGGTCAAATCGCCAGGTTCCGTACCAAAAGCCATTCCCGGCAAGATTATACCGGCAGGCTGTGAGCGGCAGAGGCCGTGGCAGTCTCATTGGTGAAAACAAAGGTTTTACGATGCAGGTCACCGAAACACTCAACTCCGGTCTCAAGCGCGAGATCAAGGTCACCGTGCCGGCCGGTGACATGGAAGCCAAGCTGATGGCGCGGCTTTCGGACGCCAGGAACAAGGTCCGCATCAACGGCTTCCGCCCCGGCAAGGTGCCGGTGCAGCACCTGCGCAAGGTCTACGGCAAGTCGTTCATGGCCGAAGTGGTCAACGAAATCCTCAATGATTCGACCCGCACGATCATTACCGGGCGTGGCGAAAAAGCTGCCATGCAGCCCGAAGTCATCATGACCGAGGACGAGAAGGAGGCCGAGAAGATCCTGGCCGGCGGCGCCGACTTCGAGTTCCGCCTCAACTACGAGATCATTCCGGCGATCGAGATCAAGGATTTCTCCGACATCAAGGTGACGCGCCAGGTGTTCGACGTGCCGGACACCGAGATAGACGAGCAGGTCCAGCGCGTTGCCGAATCGGCACGCAGCTACGAGCCGAAGACCGGCAAGGCCGCCAATGGCGACCGCGTCACCATCGACTATGTCGGCAAGATCGACGGCGAGGCCTTCAATGGCGGCGCCGGCACCGATCAGCCGCTGGTGCTGGGCTCGAAGGAGTTCATCCCGGGCTTCGAGGATCAGCTGGTCGGCGCCAAGGCCGGTGACGAAAAGCAGATCACCGTAACCTTCCCGGAGAACTACCAGGCGGCGCATCTTGCCGGCAAGGAAGCGACCTTCGACGTCACCGTCAAGGAAGTGTCCCAGCCCGGCGAACTGGAAATCAACGACGAGACCGCCAAGAACCTTGGCCTGGAATCGCTGGAGCGCCTGCGCGACGTCGTGCGTGGCCAGATCGAAAACCAGTTCGGCGCCATGACGCGCCAGAAGGTCAAGCGCCAGCTGCTCGACCAGCTCGACGCGTCCTATTCGTTCGAGGCGCCGTCGAAGCTCGTCGACGCCGAGTTCAACAACATCTGGGCCCAGGTCAATCGCGACCTGGAAGCGGCCGGCCGCACCTTCGCCGACGAAGAGACGACGGAAGAAGAGGCACGTGCCGAATATCTGCGTCTTGCCGAGCGCCGCGTGCGTCTTGGCCTGGTGCTGGCAGAAATCGGCGAGAAGGCCGGCGTCACGGTATCGGACGAGGAGCTGCAGCGCGGCCTGTTCGAGCAGGTCCGCCGCTATCCGGCCAACCAGCAGCAGGAAGTCTTCGAGTTCTACCGCAGCAACCCGGAAGCGTTGAACACGCTGCGGGCGCCGATGTTCGAGGAGAAGGTGGTCGACCATCTGCTCGGCCAGATCTCGGTCACCGATGTCAAGGTCAGCAAGGAAGAACTGATGGCCGACGACGAGGAGGCCGATACCGCCGTCAAGGCGAAGCCGGCGAAGAAGGCCGCCGCCAAGAAGGCTGACGACAAGAAGGCCGACGACGCGGAAGAGCCCAAGAAGAAGGCCGCGCCGAAGAAGAAGGCCGCCAAGGACGCCGAATAAGCCCGGCGCTCCGTAGAATCGACGAAGGCCGCCCTCTGAGGCGGCCTTTTTCGTTGCTAAACTGCAACAGCCGGAACGCTTCGCGGGTGGTGGCCAGTGGTGATACGAAGCTTTGATGATTATCTTCTATCGCAAGCCGCTTGGGTCGTCGGAGACGCGCGTTGAGACTGTTCGTCGAAGTGGGACACGCCTCGGCAATCGCGCTGGTCCTCGTTTCGGTCTGCGGTATTGCCCGCGCCGATACGGTGCTTGACAATTGGCGGTTCGACACGGCCGAGGACGGTCTCGTCACGGCATCGCTCTATGCCACCAACAAGCTGATCACAGGCGGCGGCGCGTTGAGCTACAGCCCGATCCTGACCATTGGTTGCCGGGCAGACAGCGAACCGCGCTGGACCGAATGGCTGCAACTGAACGACACCGTTTCGGCCAGCCGGAAGATCACCGTGTCGGTCACGCTCGACCAGGGCGGCAAGTTCGATGAAAGCTGGTCGGTCGGGCCGCGCGGCCGCAGGCTGATGCGCGACGGCGCCGACGGCATCAAACGGCTCGGCGCCGCAAACCGACTCCAGCTTTCCTGGCGGTTCGGGTTGCTGTCGGGGCGAGGGGAGGCCGATTTCAACCTCGCGGGGTTCGATGAAGCCGTCAGCCAGGTTGCCGGCAGCTGCAACACGAATGTACCCTGAGCCGCTGCAGACGACCTAAACCTTTGCGCGGCCGACCTCTTCTACCCGCCGGCCAGAATCCGTGGTACATAGGTGCCGTAATTCCATTTGGGGGAGAATCCGATAATCTGTTCTGCCGTGCAAGGCGCGTCGCCGGCGGCCCCGGTATGTGCAGATTATCTCAGGCACATTTGACGATCAGGGAGGAAAAGTCATGCGTTTGGTCGCGTTTTTCGCCGTCGTGTCTGTTGCAACCTTCGTTGCCAATCCATCGCAGGCTCAGGATGCTGCGGCTGGCGAGAAGGTCTTCACCAAATGCAAGGTCTGCCACGTCGCAGACGAGGACAAGAACAAGATCGGTCCATCGCTGCATGGCGTCATCGGCCGCGTCGCCGGCACGCATCCGGATTTCAAATATTCCGATGCCATGATCGCGGCCGGCAAATCCGGCGTCAAATGGGACGAACCAACACTGACCACCTATCTTCACGATCCCAAGGCCATGGTCAAAGGGACCAAGATGGCGTTTCCCGGCCTCAAGAGCGATGCAGACGTGGYCAACGTCATTGCCTATCTGAAAACGTTCTCCAAGTGACCTGGCTCGCTCGCGCGCATCCATCGGTCCGAGATGTCGACTAGGGAAAACCGCCTCAAGGATACCGGCATCCGTCTCTCGGAAGCGACGGCGGGTGATTTCTTCGCGCTTTTGAAGCCGCGGGTCATGGCGCTTGCCGTATTCACCGCCTTCGTTGGCCTGATGGCGGCGCCTGGCGCGATGAACCCGGTCATCGCGGTGATTGCAATCGGTGCGATCGCGATTGGAGCAGGAGCGGCCGGGGCCCTTAACATGTGGTACGACGCGGACATCGACGCGCTGATGTCGCGCACATCAAAGCGGCCGGTGCCGTCGGGCCGCGTCACGCCGGGTGAAGCTCTCGGCTTCGGCCTGGTGCTCTCCGCGCTTTCGGTCATGACGCTCGGCGTGCTGGTGGACTGGCTTGCCGCATCGCTGCTGGCCTTCACCATCTTCTTCTACGTCGTCATCTATACGATGTGGCTGAAGCGCTCGACGCCGCAGAACATTGTCATCGGCGGCGCGGCGGGTGCCCTTCCTCCTGTCATTGGCTGGGCGGCTGCAACCGGCGCCGTCAGCGCTGAAAGCGTCATCCTGTTTCTGATCATCTTTCTGTGGACGCCGCCGCATTTCTGGGCGCTCGCGCTGTTCAAGGTCGGCGACTACGCCGCTGCCGGCATCCCGATGATGCCGAACGTGGCCGGTCAGGCCTCGACCAGAAAACAGATGTTTGCCTATTCACTGCTGCTGGCGCCAATTGGCGTGCTGCCCTGGGCGTTCGGATTCGCGAGCGGGTTATATGGAATTGCCTCGGCCGCATTGGGCGCGGGGTTCATCTGGCACGCATGGAAGGTTCTGGTGGTTCCCGACAAGGAGATGAAGCCTGCAAAGGCGCTGTTTGCCTTCTCGATTTTTTATCTTTTCGCGATCTTTGCCATACTGCTTGCCGACACCATCGCAACGCGAGCGTTCATGTCAGCTGAGGTTGACGGCATAAAGGAAACCCGCCGGATCGATATGGCCGAACTGTAATTGCTGCATTGAAGACGTTGCAGACCAGGGCCTGCCCGAACATCACGATGGTATTGCGCAGAATCCCAGGATCAGCAGGGCCACTATGCCAAGGCCGAGTATGAGAAGCGTCCTTCCGTCCATGACCTTCAACCTTTGCGCGGCCAAAAAGGGCGCGCGGCGCTGTATCAGAATAGCGAAAAAGGCCTAACAGAGCTAGTCAGACCGCTCGAGGGTAGTGGCTCAGTTTGAAATTTGACGCCGCGTTTGTCGCATCAGACCCTGACCTCCACTATGCTTCGTGCAATGCATGGGAGTGGCAATGAAGCTTGAGAGCACCCTTACTTGCCCAGAGTGCGGCCATCAGTCTGTGGAAACGATGCCGACCGACGCTTGCGTTCACTTC
>NZ_JBFULQ010000412.1:0-5047 GCF_054049815.1 Mesorhizobium sp. P5_C1
ATGATCATCGGCATCGGCAGTGACCTGATCGATATCAGACGCATCGAAAAGTCGCTTGAGCGTCACGGCCAGCGCTTCATCCAGCGAATCTACACCGATCTCGAGCAGGCCCGCTCCGAGAACCGCCGCGCGCGTGCTGCGTCCTACGCCAAGCGCTTCGCCGCCAAGGAAGCCTGCGCCAAGGCGCTGGGCACGGGTCTGGCGCAGGGCGTGTTCTGGCGCGACATGGGTGTCGTCAACCTGCCCAGCGGCGCGCCGACCATGGCGCTGACGGGAGGGGCACGGGCGCGGCTGGACAAAATCCTGCCTAAGGGCCATCGGGCGGCAATCCACCTCACCATCACCGATGATTTCCCGCTCGCTCAAGCCTTTGTGATCATCGAGGCGTTGCCCGTCGAAGAAGCGCCACATTGATTGCATCTGACGACCGGCACGACGTTGCCCAGCGCGCGCCGAGACTCTATACCATCCAACGCACAATCGAGGACGACATGAGCGTGGTTGATAAATCTGAGAAGAAATCCGGCGGCCTTKGCGAGACCGTCAGCGTCATCGTGCAGGCGCTTTTGCTCGCCCTGGTCATCCGCACGCTGTTGTTCCAGCCTTTTTCGATCCCGTCGGGATCGATGCGCCCGACGCTTCTGGAAGGCGACTATCTGTTCGTCACCAAATGGTCCTACGGCTATTCCCGCTACTCGCTGCCTTTCGGCCCCGACATCTTTTCGGGCCGCATCTGGGGCTCCGAGCCGAAGCGCGGCGACGTGGTGGTGTTCAAGTTCCCGCCTGACCCGTCCGTCGACTACATCAAGCGCGTGGTCGGCCTGCCCGGCGACAAGATCCAGGTCAAGGACGGCCAGCTGTTCATCAACGACGTCGGCGTGCCGCGCGTGAAAACCGGCCAGATCGACAATCCCGACATCACCGAAGAGCCTCGGCCGATCGACGTCTACCGGGAAACGCTGCCCAACGGCGTCAGCTACGACACGCTGGACATCTCGCCCAATTCGATCGGTGACAACACCCGCGAATGGAACGTGCCCCCCGGCCACTATTTCATGATGGGCGACAACCGTGACAATTCCTCGGACAGCCGCTTCACCGTCGGCTTCGTCCCGGCGGAAAATCTGGTTGGCCGCGCCAATCTTGTTTTCTTCTCGATCGCCGGCAAGGCGAGCCCGCTCGAAATCTGGAAATGGCCGACGCTGATGCGCGCTTCGCGCCTGTTCCACTTCGTCAATTGATGGCTTTGAAGCGCCCGACAGGCGAAACACTGGCCGGTTTGGTGAAGGCCAAGACCGGCCATGTCTTCAAGGATCTCCGCTTGCTCGAGACCGCATTGACGCACTCCAGTGCGGTCAAGGCGGCAAGCAACAATCAGCGTCTCGAATTCCTTGGCGACCGAGTGCTTGGGCTTGTGGTCGCCGATATGCTTTTCGAAAAGTTTCCCGACGCGCCGGAAGGTGAAATTGCGCCACGTTTCAATGCACTGGTCGATGCGAAAACATGCTCCGAGATCGGCATCGAAATGCAGCTCGAGGATATGGTTCGGGCCGACGCGGCCTTGAAGACGCGGTCGCGTGGCTCGGGCGGAAACTATCTGGCAGATGCGGTCGAAGCCCTGATCGCGGCGGTTTATGTTGACGGTGGCATCGACGCCGCGCGGCGCTTCGTCCTGCGCTACTGGGAGCCGCGCTCGCGCACGGTTGTGGCAAAGCCGCTCAATCCGAAATCCGATTTGCAGGAATGGATTGCCAAGACCAGCGATGCGCGCCCTGAATATGTGATCGAAAAGCGCGAAGGGCCCGACCACCAGCCGGTCTTCACGGTGTCCTTGCAGGTCAGCGGCTTTGCGCCTTCCACCGGCACCGGCGGCTCCCGCAGGGCAGCGGAAGAAGCGGCGGCTTCGGCATTTCTTTTGCGTGAAGGCGTCTGGGCCAGCGCATCGAGCCAAAAATCGGAGCCGATTTTTGGAAAGCACGATGCGTAGAGTCAAAGTTTTAGAGCGTCCTTTGTGCGTCCAAGTAGACGCGCGCGCTCTGGAGCAATTCCGGGAAAAGTGTATAGCGCTCTCCCTCAGGGAATTGCGTCAAAACAAGGAGATAGAGCGGTTCGGCGTTTCCGTGAAACGATGAACCGCTCTGATGAAGGGAGCGCGGCATGACCGCCACCGAAGACACCTCTCCGGCAACGGAGGTCGCCGCCACGCACTCCGGTTTCGTTGCGCTGATCGGCGCGCCAAATGCGGGCAAGTCGACACTGGTCAACCAGCTGGTCGGCGCCAAGGTGTCGATCGTCACCCACAAGGTGCAGACGACCCGGGCCATCGTGCGCGGCATCGCCACGCATGACAATGCGCAGATCGTCTTCGTCGACACGCCCGGTATCTTCAAACCCAAGCGGCGGCTCGACACGGCAATGGTGACCACCGCCTGGGGCGGCGCCAAGGATGCCGATATCGTGCTGCTTTTGATCGACGCCGAGCGCGGCATCAGGGGCGATGCCGACGCCATCCTTGAGCGGCTGAAGGATGTGCGCCAGCCGATGGTGCTCATCCTCAACAAGGTCGATCGCGTCAAGCATGAGGCGCTGCTGGCCCTGTCGGCTGCAGCGAACGAGAAAGTGCCGTTCAAGCGCACCTTCATGGTCTCGGCGCTGACCGGTTCCGGCTGCAAGGACCTGCTCGACTATCTCGCCGAAGCCCTGCCGGCCGGCCCCTGGTATTATCCGGAAGATCAGATTTCGGACCTGCCGATGCGCCAGCTAGCGGCCGAGATCACCCGCGAAAAGCTTTATCTGCGGCTGCATCAGGAACTGCCCTATTCCTCCCATATCGAGACCGAGAAATGGGAAGAGAAGCCGGACGGCTCGGTGCGCATCGACCAGACCATCTATGTCGAGCGCGACAGCCAGAAGAAGATCGTCCTCGGCCACAAGGGCGAAACCATCCGCGCCATCGGACAGGCGGCTCGCATGGAGATCGCTGGCATCCTCGAACAGAAGGTGCACCTCTTCCTGTTCGTCAAGGTGCGCGAGAACTGGGGTGACGACCCCGAGCGCTATCGCGAGATGGGGCTCGAATTCCCGCGCTAATCCCGGGGATCGATGTAGTGCTTGCCGCCCATGCACCGATGACTTGATGTCGCCCTGTTGGCGGGGCTTTCGCCGCTCCCCGAGCGCCGGCAATACGCATCCGCGCCGCCGACCAAAGGTGCGGCGCCCCGCTTCGGACACCGCGCTCATTGCGCGCCTAGACAGCGCCAGCCGCGGCAAGCTGCGTCCTTTGGCCGGCGAACGAAGCTCTCGGTGCCGTAGTAGGCGACGATGGCGACGGCGATGATCGCCCAGATGGCCACGCCGATCCACTGCTGCTGCAGGTAGTCGCCGCCGGTGAAGACCTTGCCGAGGAAGCGCACGCTGTTTTGGTGCGTCACGTGCATGATGAAGGCGAGCAGCACGCTGCCGRTGTTCTGATAGAGCCAGGTGAACACAATTCCGGCCAGCACGACGTTGATCGTGCTGTAGAGGCTGAGGTCGCCGACCAGGCCGAGCGGGAAGTGCCAGATCGCCCAGATCACGCCGAGGATCAGGCTGCCGGTCAGTGCTGAATGGCTGGCGAGAAGACGTGGCGTCGCAAAGCCGCGCCAGCCAGGCTCTTCCCCGAGCGGGCCGCTGAAGACTGCGTACAGCGCTATGATCGGCAGCATCTCGGAGAGGGCCGGAATATTGCTCCAGGCCGGTGCTGCCGAGCCAAACAGCGGATTGATCAGGATCGAGATCAATTGTGTTCCGAAGGGCAGGCCGAATGCCACCAGGTACCACAACGGGTGAACCCGCCATTTCACCATCGAGGCGAGGATTGCCTTGACCGAACCCCAGCCGCCGGACAGGGCCGCGACGATGAAGCCGGCGGCCATAGGACCGAAGGTGAACCAGGGAATGCTGTCGCCATTCGACAGCCAGAATGGGATGAACGCCAGCCAGGTCAGGCCAAGCGCGAGCGAAAAGAAGGCGGTCAGCTGGTGCCTTCGCACCAGGCTCGGGACGGAAGTCATGTCGGTCCTCTCAGCGGGCAGATTGGTCACGAGAGGTCGCCGGGCTGCCCGATCGGTCGACATGCATCTGGAGACGAGCCAGCCGAATTGTTCGGCAGGCCGTGCCGACCGCATCGGCCAACCCGGGTCTATTGGCACCGGCGCGGCCAAAAATCCCGAGCGGTTTCTGAAAGAATTCCGATATTTCCGCTGGACAGACATCGCTCCGCTGTCTTGTCGCTACAGGACGATCCGCATCATTGGCGCGCGACCAACTCACACAGAATCGTCTTGATCGGTTGGCTGCCGTCATAATCAGCGACGCGACAGCGCTCCGGCGGGTTCGATCGCCTCGGCAAAAGCAAAACTGGCCGGGCAGGCGTCGCCCTGCATTTCGGCGCAGCGCCAGAGCGCAAGTGGCGGACGGATGCCATCGGATGGTCGGTGGGTGAAGAAATATCCAGCCAGCTTTTCGCCGAAAGCAGGCRCATATTTTGCGTGCGGAGCGCAATCGTAGAAATTTGATGTCAAAAAGTAATAATTAGCCGCGCAATTATCTGAAAATATATTGAATATATGACGTTGTTCCAATTGTGCTAACTTCCAATATGGAAAGTGTTATTTGTGCAACACAGCATTAATCTGTTGATGGAAACGGGATTATTTCCGGAATCGTCATTGAAGGCAGAAGGTCGATGGGTATGTTCGCCGCGGAAAAGGGCGAGCGGTGCGCGCCTTTTTCATTGTGGGGGTGAGGCGGGACAACATTGCCGCCAGCCACAAATCCGAAGCCATTTAAAACTATGACTGGAGAGTCAGAAAATGAACATCAAGAGCCTCCTTCTCGGCTCAGCCGCGGCACTGATCGCGGTCAGCGGCGCGCGCGCGGCTGACGCTGTCGTCGTCGCCGAACCGGAACCGGCCGAATACGTCAAGATCTGCGACGTCTACGGCGCCGGCTATTTCTATATCCCGGGCACCGAAACCTGCCTGCGCATCGGCGGCTATGTCCGTTA
>NZ_JBFULQ010000413.1:0-5045 GCF_054049815.1 Mesorhizobium sp. P5_C1
CCGCTAGTCATGGTGGCGCTCCCTTCTGGCATGATATGGTGCGATCTGAGAGTGGTGGACGACCCGGGAAGTTCGGCGGCAGGTTGAACGCGTCGATGATCGAACGCGATCAACGGTAGCAAAATAGGGGCGTCGCGTTTGCGCGGCGTGGTAGCCAGCGTGGTATTTTGCGTTGAAAGCACCATCGCGCCGTGGACTCCGGAGAGTCACCAGACGAAGCAGACAGTTGGTAGTCGCGACAGGCCGACACCGACGGTTATCGCGTGGTGCACTGCGCTGGCCCTCGAACCCACCTAGGATCACCGGATTGGCTTATCCTACGACCGCATCGGGTCGGATCGCGACGCTCGCTGCATCTTACACAAACGTCGGCAGTTGGCGCAACCGCGACTTCCAGAATGGTCGCCGCTGACGTCCGCTTTCAGGCGGTAGAAAAGGCATCCTCAACAGCCAAGATCAGGCGCAAAGCCGCCCGGCTGCATTGGGTCGAACTCTTCGTTCARAGTRATTGGGTTTTGACCCTAKTCTAGAGGATTGAACATGCCTACCACTTCTGAGGCTCAACGCCGCGCGATGTACGCTGCGGCCGAGGGTCGGAGCACGCTCGGCATTCCGAAAGCCGTCGGCGAAGAGTTCGTCGGCAAGGACGGCGCGGGTCAGGCAGCCGCGCTGATGCTGGTTGCGCCCGATGGCGATGTCCTGGTGCTTCGGCGCTCGTCGACCGACACCAACTGGCCCGGCCATTGGTGCTGGCCCGGTGGCAAGTCGGATGAAGGCGAGGACGCCGAGACCACGGCGATGCGCGAGACCACCGAGGAAGTCGGCACGCTGCCCTCTGGCATGCGCCAGCTCATCGATACGCGCGGCACGCCGAACGGCTGGGTGCATCACACCTTCGCGCAGGCCGTCGACAAGAAGTTCGCGCCGCTGCTGACCGACGAGCATTCCGGCTATGCCTGGGCCCCTCTGCGCTCGCTGCCCGAGCCGCTGCATCCCGGTCTGCGCGACATGCTGGGAGAGCGCCTTGRTATCGCCGCCGACATGTCGCCGCAGGATTGGGACGCGCTGCGCTCCAACTTCGTAAAGTGGACGAAAGAGGAAGAGATCGAGCCCGAGCCCRAGCACGTCGCGGCCAACGATGCGCTGGCGATGGACCGCAACAGCGTGCGCACGTTCGACCAGGACGGCCATCTGCGCGTCGAGATGACGCCGATCTCCAAGGCCAATGTCTGCCCGTATTATGGCCGGGAAATCCCGGATTTCGAGGCGCTTGGCCTCGATCCCGAGCGGGTTTACCGCCTCTATCGCGATGCCGACGAGCTGGCGAAAGCCGCCCCGACCTTCGTCGGCAAGCCGCTGCTGCTGAAACACATCCCGGTCAGTGCCAAGGACCATCCGCGCGAAGCCGTGGTCGGATCGATCGGCGATGCCGTCGAATTCCATGCCCCGTATCTCATGGCGCCGCTGAGCATCTGGGATGGGGCGGCAATCGCGCTGATCGAATCCGATCGGCAGAAAGAACTATCGAGCAGCTATCGCTACCGGGCCGACATGACGCCCGGAACGCTGGCTGGAGAATCCTACGACGGCGTGATGCGGGACATAGCCGCCAATCACGTCGCCTTGGTTGAGGAGGGTCGCGCCGGACCCGATGTTGTTGTCGGCGACAGCAAACAGGAGATCACGAAAATGAAGAAATCGGCACTGCTGTCGCGTATGGCGTCTGTCGCCCACGGTGCGATCCTTGCCCACGTCATGCCCAAGCTGGCGCAAGATCAGAAGATCGATGTCAGTCAGGCCCTGGTCGGCGTCACCGCCGGCAACTTCAAGGCCAAGCGCCCCGAGATCATCGAGGCGGTCGGCAAGGCCACGAAAGGCAAGTTGGCGGCTGACGCCAAGCTTGACGGGCTTGAAGCCGTCCTCGTTGCTCTTGATGAGATCGACGTGCAGGAAGCGATCGACGAAGACGACGACGAGGAGGAGGCCAAGAAGAAAAAGGCCGAGGACGACGCCACCGCCGAGGAAGAGAAAAAGAAGGCCGAAGACGCGGAAGGGGAAGAGAACGACGAGGACGACAAGAAGAAAAAAGCCGAAGATTCCGACAAGGACGACGACAAGGTCGACAAGAAGGCAATGGACTCGGCCATCGCTGCCGCTGTTTCCAACGCTATCGATCGCGCCAAGCGTGAGGCCCGCGAGGAAGCCGCGCAGGTGCGCGCAGCCGAAGAGGCGGTTCGCCCCTACATCGGAAAGCTCGCCATGGCCCAAGACAGCGCGCAAGCAGTCTACCGGACCGCGCTCACCTCGCTCGGCGTCGACATCGATGGCGTCCACCCCTCGGCGCTGCCGGCGATTCTCAAGGCTCAGCCGCTGCCTGGCGTTACCCCGACCCAGCATCCGCGCGTCGCCATGGATGCCGCCGGCGTCACTTCGTTCCACGAGATGTTCCCGGCCGCCAAAACCCACATCGTCAAGTCGCTCTAAGGCGAGCGACTTTCATCCCGAAACCCCTTCGAGCCGGCCAGCGAGCCAGCTCTTTTCATGAGGAGACCGCCCATGTCTGGTTTTCAGACGCAGGCTTTCTACAACCCTGCTCCGGCTGTTGAAGGCGACTTTGCCAGCACCAATATGCGCACCACCGCCCTGGCAGCCGCTGGAGCGCTGGTGTGCGGCGCTCTCGGCGTCATCGTCGGCCGCTTCGCCTGGCTGACGTCCGCACAGGTCGACAGCGACAACGCGCCGGCCGTCGTCAACACATTCGGTACCGGCCCAGTCGCGGGCTTCATCCATCGCGAGCAGCAGGGCCTGATCGAGGTCTACCTGCAGGAATCCACGATGCTGGTTCCGGCAGGCTTTCCCATCACCGTATACAACGAGGGCGATTTCTGGGTGCGCAATGCCGGCGTCACCCCGGCCCAAGTCGGCCAGAAGGTCTATGCCAACTATGCCGATGGCAAGGCCACGGCAGCCCCGACCGGCACGCCGAATGGAGCAACCACCTCGGTGGGCTCGATCGCTGCGGCGACCAGCGGCTTCGTCGGCTCGATCGTCGGCAACGTGCTCGCCGTCACCGCCGTCAATGCCGGCACGATCTATCCCGGCACGACCATCTCCGGCATCGATGTCGCGACCGGCACCAAGATCGTGTCGCAGCTGTCAGGCACGCCCGGCGGTGTGGGTACCTATGCGGTGTCGATCCCCGACCAGAGCGTCGATCCGGGCACCGTCATCGCCGGCACCTATGGCGTGTTCACCGCCGGCGGCGTCATCGCTGGCGTGTTCGGCGTAGGGGACACCCTCACCGGTGCCGGCATCACCGCTGTCACCACAATCTGCCAGCAGATCACCGACCCGGCCGGCGGCGCCGGCACCTATGCCGTAGACGTCAACACTGTCGTCGCCGCGGCGGCCATCACCGCGGCCACCAACGTCGAGACCAAGTGGACCGTGCGTTCCTTCGCCCAGCCGGGCGAGCTGATGAAAATCAGCGCCTGGCCCCAGGGCTAAACCCTCCCGTCAACCTCGAAACCACTCGCTCGGCGTGAAGCCGGCGGTCTGTGAGGAGAAACCACAATGCAATTCCACGACTTCAACACGGCCGCCGCAACTTGGGTGCAGCATCGCCCGATGTTCGAGCAGGCCGGTATCTACCTGCCGGAGGCACGCGCCTACATCGTCGAGGCCTTCCGTACCAACCATCTCGCGATGGATGCGCAGCCTCACCTGGCGACGGTGTCGAACACCGGCATTCCGGCGTTCCTGACGACGCTGGTCGACCCGGAGGTCTATCGCATCCTCTTCGCCCCGACGCAGGCCGCTGAGATCTTTGGTGAAACCCGCAAGGGCACATGGATCGACCAGACCGCGATGTTCCCGACCATCGAGCAGACCGGCGAAGTGTCGAGCTATGGCGACTATAACGACAATGGTCGCTCCGGCGCGAACATGAACTGGCCCCAGCGCCAGTCCTACCTGTTCCAGACGATCGCCGAATATGGCGAGCTGGAAATCGAGCGCGCCGGCCTCGGCCGCGTCAGCTGGGTCAGCGAGGTCGATGGCGCCGGCGTCACCGTGCTCGCCCGCTTCCTGAACACCACCTATTTCAAGGGTGTGCAGGGTCTCCAGAATTATGGCCTTCTCAATGATCCGAACCTCGCGGCACCGATCACCCCGGCGCCGAAGGCCTATGGCGGCGTGAAGTGGATCAACAACGGCCAAATTGTCGCCACGGCGAACGAAATCTATGCCGACATCCAGTCGCTGTGGCTGCAACTCGTCAATCAGACCGCTGGCCTGATAGACCAGAAGACCAAGATGACGCTGGCGCTGTCGCCGGAATCACAACTCGCCATGACCGCGACGAACTCCTTCAACGTCAACGTCGAGGATCTGCTCCGGAAGAACTTTCCAAATATCCGGGTGGAGACAGCAGTGCAGTATGGTGCGCAGACATCGATAAACCCGGTGGGCATCGCGGCCGGCAACCAGGTGCAGCTGATCGCCGACGCGATCGACGGCCAGAAGACCGGCTATTGCTCCTTCAACGAAAAGCTTCGCACGCATCCGATCATCCGCGCGATGTCCTCGTGGAAGAAGAAGATGACCTGCGGCACCTGGGGCGCGATCATCCGTCAGCCGATGGGCATTTCGCAGATGGTCGGCGTCTAAGGGCGCCTCCACTTCCGATCTTCGATCAGGCCCTGGCAGCCCGCTTGGTATGTTCGGGCAACTGGCCGGAACAATTCCACCATCACGCCCGTTGGCTCCTTTGCCGGCGGGCTTCTTTTCAGGTGTGGCAATCGGGGATCAAGGCGGGGGAGGGCGTCAAATGCGGGTTTTGTTCGTCTCCGGCAAGGCTACATCGCTCTTCCGCAAAGTGTGAGGACAGCCTTGGGTGGGGAACAATCGTCAGATTTTAGCCACTAGCGGCCTTCCTCGATTGAACTCGTGCCCTTGGGCACGAAGAAGCACCTCCATATGTATCTCTGGTAGGCCTCGAACTTCATATGAGGAATGATCGTTCGATAGAACGTCATTAAATGCTC
>NZ_JBFULQ010000414.1:0-5038 GCF_054049815.1 Mesorhizobium sp. P5_C1
ACCAATATGCAGCGGCTGCATAGCCATCCGAGCCCCGCAAGGTGACATCGGTGAAGTCGCTTTCCGCTGCATTTGCTGGGTTGGCAGACGGGGCGCTCTGCGTCAGCGTAAAGGCCGTGCCCGTCGCCGAGATGCTGGTTGTGACGGTCATGTCGCGGAGATGAAGCGACGACGCAATTCCACCAAAGGTCCACGTACTGCCGGCCGCAGACGGGAAATCGAGATAGGTGCAATCCTGGCCACCGCCGAGGATCATGAGCGACTTGCCCGACGCGATCGTCGTCGAGAGAGCGCTTGAAATCTTGTAGTGGCCGCAGGCCAGGCGAACCTGCCCACCGCTAGCCCCGACTGTCGTCAGGAGCGCCTGGAAGACCGCCGTGTTGTCAAACGATCCGTTGCCGATCATGCCGGCGGCGATACCGTCGAAGATCGGCGAGGAGAATGTCACGCCGCTCGAATTGCTGACGAACTGGCCATTTCCGAAACCGCTCCAGGTGGTCGTACCGGAGAGCGTCGGGGAAGGAACCGTCAGCCCGCTCGGCAAGGTGGTCAGAGCCGCCGGCGCTGCGCTGGAGCCCGTCGCATTGCCCACCACGGTGTTGGCAGCAATGTTGGCGAGGTTGCCGATGGTCGGCTGCGCATAAGTGACAGCGCCAGCTGTGTTGATGCCCGTCGCGAACTGACTGGTTGGCGCACCACCTGAAAAGACACCGCCAAGGACCGAGACCGTCGGCGCCGGAAGCTGCGCGCCGGCAAGCGTGCCCGAGTTGATCTCAGAGGCATCGATGCTCTTGTTAGTGAGCGTTTGAACATCGGTCGTTCCGGCGATGAGGCCAGATGCCGGGAAGCTCATCGCCACACCGCCGACTGTCACCGTTCCCGTGATGCCTGGCGATCCGAGAACCGGCGCGGTCAGGGTCTTGTTTGTGAGGGTCTGAATGCCCGTTGTGCCGACAAGAGCGCCCGAGGGCAGGGCTTGTCCGCTGTCGGCCAGGGCCGATCCATCCGTGGCCGAGAAGGTTGGCAGATCGCCGACAACCGTCGTTGCAGGACCGGCGACGTTGCCGTTGCGGATCGGGCCAATCGTCACCCCGCCCACCTCGGCAAACATGCCGTCGGGCGTCATCCAGACATCGCCATCGACGGGAGCGTCCGGAGCGGTGCCCGGAGCCAGATTGAAGCCGGCGCTGGTTGAGGTGGAGGCGGCAACGATAAGCTTGCCCTGCATAGTGTCGCCGCTGCGGTTGACCGGGACGTAGCCGAGCGCATCCTGCTTTTGCTGGAACCAGTGGTTCCACTGGCCGACCGTGGGGACCATGCCATAGGTCATTGCCGGATTTGACGGCGCCGACTGCGCCATGGCGAGCGTTGGACTGATGACCAACGCCAGTGCGAGTGAAATATTTTTGAGCATAGGCGATCCTTCGCCCGGGCCAAAACCGGGACGTTATGCGCGACGAGCGCGCGACCAAAAATGAGCGGGAGAAGGGTGTTGTGCGGACCTGCGTTACGCAGGCATCAGATCAGGCAAATTCTTCAACGATGACGAGGCCGTTAGCGCCTGCGCCGCCGGTCGTTTGAGCGCCTGAATTTGCTCCGGCAGATCCGCTGCCGCCGGCGCCAGGACCGCCACCAGGATTTCCGTTCGCAGTCGTTGAAGCGACCGGCCTGCCGCCACCGCCCAAAATCGATGCGCCGCCACCGCCGCTGACCATATTGACCGATGCGAGCGAGATTGCCGACTGCCCAGGGTTTCCGGAGGAATTGAACAAGTTGCCGCCGGTCGCAACGCCGCCGCCGCCGCCAACTTGGGTGGATGGATTTGTTGATGGGTTGCCGTCGGCGCCGCCGCTGCCACCGGTGATCGAGATGAGGGAACCGAACGAGGTGAGACCACCTGACTGTCCATTTGCGCCTACCCCGCCCGGTCCGCCTGCTCCAATGGTTATGGCGAGACCTGCAAAACCAGCCGTGAGAAACGACTTAGACCAGCCGCCAGAGGCGCCACCGCCGGCCGCCGCAAATTGCGCGGCACTCATGGCCGGACTGCCGCCGCCACCACCCCCTGAACCAACGACGAGAACGCGAATGCTGTTGGTCCCAGGCGTGGGCGTATAGATCGTGCTGTTGGGGAAAGCTCGAGTGGCGATCAGGCCGCCGGAGGTGAAGTACCGCCTCCAGCCAGCCCCACCGGTATCGGGATTGGTCACGTTGTTGTCGACGGTCGACAGCCACGACAATCCCAAGGTCACAGCCGACGCGACAACGGCACCCTTTGGATAGCCTCCAATTTCGGATTGAAAGGACGCATCGTAGGCGATTGGGCCCCCGGCTTCGGCCCACTGCAGCCATTGCGTCATCTGCCGCATGATGCCGTTCATGTCCGCGCCGAACGGCGGCACGCCTCCCGAGCCGACCGGCTGAAAGTTCAGCGGCGGAAAGCCGTCTGCCAGCGAAGCAGCGCCGCTGGTGATGCCGATTTGCGACGCGACCGGGATGTTTCGAATGAACCCACCTCCGGCATTGGCGCCCCAAAAGAGCGGGAATTTGGCAGGGATATCGGATTGCTGCATGGGGGATTTCCTAAGCGATGATGACCACCGACGCCGCGACGCCGGTRGGCTTCGGCAGAACGCCGGAATTTTGGACGATGGCGAGTTCGACGGGGGAGAGCAGGAATTGGAAGGTGTAGGTCATCGTCATCGTCTCGAGCGCCTGGCCCGAATAGAACGATGCTTGATCGAAGCCTGACGCGTTCAGCGATTCCTCGAAGCCGAACCACGTCCCCACGTCCCCGCCTTCGGTGACATAGCAATTGCCGCGATGCGGAAAGAGGCTGAGCAGGATCTGATTGATCGCCGGGATCGACCCGTTCGTGATATTGGCCGCCGCCTTGGCTAAGATCAGCCGGCGAAAGGCTTCATCCGAAAGGGCAAAGTTGCTCGTCAGTGGAGTGCCCGAGAAGAACGCGCCCTGGCCGAATGGGTCTGATCCTGGGACCGCCTCGTCGAAGCCGAAAAAGTCTCCGACCGGAACTTGCAGGACGCGATTGACGCCAACGATGCGGCCCCACACGTCGAGCCCATAGCCCTGTGCGGTGTCGACATTCCAGATGAAGTCGAAGAACACCTCGAAATTGGCGGTCTGGTCGAGGTAGGCGAACAGGTTCGTGATCAGCCGCGTCAGCACCGGCGAGTTCGCATACTGGCTGATGACGGTTGAAAACACGTCGAATGGCGGGAAAGCGCCGAGCGGACTGACGCCGATGACGAACTGGCCAAGGCCGTTCGGCACCCCGAGCGGCGGCCGGGGATAGGGAGGTCCAGTGTCGGCCATGATCAGCTCAGGGTTACGATGATGTCGTTCGCCGAAATTGTCGGCACCTGGTCGATATCGACATCGATGTCGAAGCGATTGGGCACTGCCGCCGTCATGCTCTGGCTGGGCACGTCCTTGTTGTTGGAAACGGTATACGTGCCGGTGCCGCCCGTGCCGCTGCCAAGCGCCGTAATCGTGGTGCCGACGGTCAAGGCGCCAGTCGTATCGGAGATGATCTGGCCGACAGCGAGCGCGCCCGAGGCGACCGCGGTGACGGTCAATGTGGTGCCGACGATCTGCCCGGTGAAAACAGCGGCTGGATCATTGGCCGAGCCAATCTCGATCGAGATGATCTGCACCCATGGGCCAAGGGTGGCGACAGGCGCGTAGAACCGGCTGGCGAACAGCGTGGTGCCGATTTTGGCACGCGGGCCTCCATCGCCCCCGGCAAAGGCGGTGACGATGGCATTCTGGATTTGCGTCGCCGCGTCGGCCGGGACCAAGTGCGAATTGACGATGTTGACCGAAAACAGGATCGCCAACGGGTCGGGAATCTCGAAGCTGACCCGATAGGCCGGGAACGGCGGCACATAGGCGGGGCTCTGGTCGAAGACGGTGACGGTAGTGTTGCCATTGTACGCGCAGCCTGGAGCCTTCCGTGTCCAGATCGCCCGAGCGATATCGTCGGCATTGCCGCCGACCACGGCGACATAGAGCGAGTTCGCAAAGAGCGCCACGCCGCCGATGGTCTGGACTTCATTGGTGGCGTTTTCGGTCACGAACGCATCGATGACGTTCGGCACCGCGAGAACGGCACCCAGCACGGAAGGGAGCGAGCCTTGCGAGTTCAGCGCGACAGAGGCCGAGCGCCTCGCCTCGAAGGCCGACCGGCTCTCGACGTTGTTACCGAGCACGCCGTCATCGGGGTTGCTGATCGAGTCCCATCCTGGGATGRCTCGGAAAATCTGGCTCAGGCTGCCGGCAGCGCAAGGGATCGGCCCGACCGCCGTGCATTCGAATGGCAGCGTGACGGTGCCGTCAACGCCAATGACGCCATCTTCCGTGCACAGATACTGATTGCCGTCGGCGGCAAGCGCCAGCGAGCCGATCGGGATCGAGACACCCTGCAGGCCTCGACAGAGCGCCTGGACGACGGTCGGCTGAGCCGGGTTGCGCTCGATGAAATAGATACGCGCGATCGCGTCCTGCATGCGACCGGTGGCGAAGGCCGGATCGACCTGGTTGGTGAAGAACAGGAAGGTCGCGTTGACCTCGTCGATCACGGCAGCTTCGCTGCTTGCGAGTTGCCCCTGCGGCGTGTTGAGAGCCGGGTTCAGCGTGCCACCGAAGGCGTCGTTGATGTCTTCCGTGACGCCGGCCAGAACGTCCCCAGCCGAGGGGATGATGAACCCCTTGTCGGTAAAGACCGGCGGCGGAACGTTGGTGGTATCGACCATTTCAGAAGCCCGCTGATGTGATGTTGCCCGCCGCGTCCGTCACCTGCACTTGGCCGGTGACGATGCGGTCGGTGAAGGACAGGATGAAAGTCTGCGCCTTGACGACGCCAGGCACGGTCAGCGCGGCTTGATTTAAGTACGCCTTAAGCAGCGAGATCGGCGGCATCTTGCCAAGGATCTGGTCGAAGTACGGAACCCCCTGCGTCGTGTCGAAGAAGAGTTCCCCCACGAACAGCCGGATCGCGCTCGCGGCATCCTGCGCC
>NZ_JBFULQ010000415.1:0-5036 GCF_054049815.1 Mesorhizobium sp. P5_C1
CTGTTCCATCCCGATGAATCGGGATGGGGGCCTCTGTTTTGCTCAGGTCGAAATCAGTGGGCTTCGATCACCGCGCCGGCCGATCCCCAGACATAGATCGCTGAGAACAGGAACAGCCAGACAACGTCGACGAAGTGCCAATACCAGGCGGCCGCCTCGAAGCCGAAATGCTGCTTGGGGGTGAAATCACCCTTCATCGCCCTGAGCAGGCAGACCAAGAGGAAGACGGTGCCGATGATGACGTGGAAGCCATGGAAGCCGGTCGCCATGAAGAAGGTTGCGCCGTAGATGGAATCCTTGAAGGCGAACGGAGCATGAATGTACTCGTAGGCCTGCACCATGGTGAACAGCATGCCGAGGCCGACGGTTAGCACCAGGCCGTTGATCAGCCCCTTGCGATCGCCATGGATGAGCGAATGGTGCGCCCAGGTGACCGTGGTGCCCGACAGCAGCAGGATGATGGTGTTGTAGAGCGGCAGGTGGAAGGGATCGAGAACCTCCATGYCCTTCGGCGGCCAGACACCGCCGGTAAACGCGGTGCGGGCGTATTGCTGCACCTCGCCCGGAAACAGGCTGGCATCGAAGTAGGCCCAGAACCAGGCGACGAAGAACATCACCTCGGAGGCGATGAACATGATCATGCCGTATCGCAGGTGCAGCGACACGACACGCGTATGATGGCCCTCATGCGCTTCCTTGATCGTGTCCGACCACCAGGCGAACATGGTGTAAAGGACGATCGCCAGGCCGATGAAGAACAGCCACGGATTGGCGATGTTGAAGCCGAAGATCGGGAAGTCGCCGGCCTTGAGATACTGCATCAGGCAGACACCGCCGATTGCGGTCACCAGCGCGCCGATGGACCCCAGGAACGGCCATGGGCTCGGGTCGACGAGATGGTAGTCATGGTGTGGTTTTGCGTGCGCGTCTGCCATATCAACCCCCGAGATTTGCTTCGGTATTCGAAATTGTCTTGCTGCTGCCTTGGACCGGCACTGATGACGCGACCGGCTTGCTCTTCTCGACCGGGAACATCGTATAGGACAGGGTGATTGTCTTCACGTCCTTCAGTTCCGGTACATTCACGATATCGGGATCCACATAGAACACGACCGGCATGTCCAGCGTCTCGCCGGGCTTCAAAGTCGTATCGGTGAAGCAGAAACACTCGACCTTGTTGAAGTAGGGCCCCGCCAGTTCCGGCTGCACATTGAAGGTGGCGCGGCCGGTAACGGGGCGATCGAACTTGTTGGTGGCCTGATAGTGCGCCTGCACGGTCTCGCCGATCTTCATCGTCATCGAACGATCGACCGGCTGAAAATCCCAGGGCACGCCGGCGATGTTGGCGTCGAAACGGACAACGATGTCGCGGTCGAGCACCCGGTTCGCGTATTGCTGCGTGGCGCGCCGCGTGGTGCCGCCATAGCCCGTCGCCTGGCAGAACATCTTGTAGAGCGGCACTGCGGCATAGGCCATGCCGATCATGCCGCCGAAGAAGGCAAGGCAGACAAACGCGACGACGCGGTTGGTGTTCTTCCTGCTGGCGGTCACCTGGCTCATCGTGTTCTCACATCGAGCCGGGGTGATGACCGAATTTCACGATCGTCGCGATGTAGAAAATGATCACCAGCACCGCCAGCGCCAAGCCTATGGCGACAGAACGATTGCGTCTGGCTTTCCTCTGCCGCTCGGTCAGCGTGACCAGCTCGAGTTTTTCTTCGATCATGGTCATGCTCCACCCATGGCAAGCGCGCGCTCGACGACGCTGTCGGCGAGATAGGCAGCGAAGATGGCGAAGAGATAGAGCAACGAATAGGCAAACAAGGCCTTGGCCGGCTTCATCACGCGGTCATCGTCGGTCATGCCAAGCACTTTCCACGCGTACCAGACAAAACCCAACCCAAGCAGCACGGCGGCCACGCCATAGACCGGCGTGGTGTAGCCCAGGATCCATGGCAGCACGCCGACCGGCGCCAGCAGCAGCGCATAGGCGAAGATCTGGCGGCGGGTCGAAGCCTGGCCGGCGACGTTCGGCATCATCGGAATGCCGGCGCGGGCATAGTCTTCGGACTTGAACAGCGCCAGCGCCCAGAAATGCGGCGGCGTCCACAGGAAGATGATCAGGAACAGGACAAAGCTTTCCAGGCTGACGCTTCCGGTCACCGCGGCCCAGCCGATAACAGGCGGAATGGCACCGGCGGCGCCGCCGATGACGATGTTCTGCGGCGTCCAGCGCTTGAGCCACATCGTATAGACGACGGCATAGAAGAAGATGGTGAAGGCCAAAAGCGTCGCCGACAGCCAGTTGACCAGCACGCCCAGCGTCATCACCGACAGAACCGACAGAACCAGCCCGAAACTCAGCGCTTCGCCCGGCCGGATGCGGCCGGCCGGCACCGGACGAGATGCGGTGCGCGTCATCACCGCGTCGATGTCGGCATCGTACCACATGTTGAGCGCGCCGGAGGCCCCGGCGCCGATGGCGATCGACAGGATGGCGATCACCGCCAGCAACGGATTGATGGTCACAGGAGCCGCGACCAATCCGACGAAGGCGGTGAACACCACCAGCGACATGACGCGCGGCTTCAGCAGGGCGAAGAAATCGCCCGCCGTCGCTTCCGACATGCGGAAGCCCGCTTCGTCAATGCTGGTTTCGTCGACTAGGGCCATGCGTACTCAAATCCATCGTTCCGTTTGGCCAAAACCGCCGGCAGGCCGGCGGTTTTGATTCCATGGAGGCTGCCGACTTACTTGATCTTCGGCAGCTGCTCCCACTGGTGGAAGGGCGGCGGCGAAGGCAGCTGCCATTCCAGTGTCGTGGCGCCTTCGCCCCACGGATTGGCACCGGCGACCCGCTTCTTCTGGAAAGCCTCGAACACGCCGTAGAGGAAGATCGCCACGCCAACGGCCGAGATATACGAGCCGTAGGACGACACCATGTTCCAGCCGGCAAACGCGTCGGGATAGTCGATTGTGCGGCGCGGCATGCCGGCAAGACCGAGGAAATGCTGCGGGAAGAAGATCAGGTTGACGCCGACGAAGGTGACCCAGAAATGGGTGTTGGCGATGGCGAAGGAATACATGTAGCCGGTCATCTTCGGGAACCAGTAGTACCAGCCGGCGAAGATGGCGAARACCGCGCCCAGCGAGAGCACGTAGTGGAAGTGCGCGATCACGAAATAGGTGTCGTGCAGCGAGCGGTCGAGACCCGCATTGGCCAGCTGGACGCCGGTGACGCCGCCGATCGTGAACAGGAAGATGAAGCCCAGAGCCCACAGCATCGGCGGCTTCAGCGAAATCGATCCGCCCCACATCGTGGCGATCCAGGAGAAGATCTTCACGCCGGTCGGCACCGCGATGACCATCGTGGCGAAGACGAAATAGCGCTGCGTGTCGAGCGACAGGCCGGTCGTGTACATGTGGTGGGCCCAGACGATGAAGCCGACCGCGCCGATGGCGACCATCGCGTAAGCCATGCCGAGGTAACCGAACACCGGCTTCTTCGAGAAGGTCGACACGATGTGGCTGATGATACCGAAGCCCGGCAGGATCAGGATGTAGACCTCAGGGTGACCGAAGAACCAGAACAGGTGCTGGAACAGGATCGGATCGCCGCCGCCGTCGGGCGCGAAGAAGGTCGTGCCGAAGTTGCGGTCGGTCAGGAGCATAGTGATGCCGCCGGCAAGCACCGGGAGTGACAACAGCAGCAGGAAAGCGGTGACCAGCACCGACCAGGCGAACAGCGGCATCTTGTGCATCGTCATGCCGGGCGCACGCATGTTGAAGATGGTGGTGATGAAGTTGATGGCGCCAAGGATCGACGAGGCACCGGCAATGTGGATCGACAGGATCGCCAGATCCATCGCCGGCCCGGGCTGGCCCGAAGTCGACAGCGGCGGATAAAGCGTCCAGCCGCCACCGACGCCAAAGGCGCCAGGCGCGCTCGGCATGAAGGCCGAGGCGATCAGAAGCAGGAAGGCCGGCGGCAGCAGCCAGAACGAGATGTTGTTCATGCGCGGGAAGGCCATGTCAGGTGCACCGATCATGATCGGCACCATCCAGTTGGCAAAACCGCCGATCAGGGCCGGCATGACCATGAAGAAGATCATGATCAGCGCGTGCGCGGTGGCGAAGGCGTTGTACATGCTCTTGCCGCCGTCGATCGCGGCGTCACCGTTCATGCCGTAGACCATTTGCGCGAGGCCGCTGAAAATCTGGATCCCCGGCTCCTGCAGCTCCATGCGGATGGCGACCGACAAGGCACCGCCGACGATGCCGGCGAAGATCGCGAAGATCAGATAGAGTGTGCCGATGTCCTTGTGGTTGGTGGAATACACCCACCGGACCCAGCCGTGATACGGCTTGTGGTCGTGGTCGTCGTGAGCTGCAGCGTCTGCCATGTTCCGCTCCGTTCCCTGATCTTTTATTGGCCGCGGCATCAGTTGCCGGCGGCCGCTACCTTGTTCTGGCCGTCGACCTCAGCCATCAGCGCCTTGTTGGCCCCGGGCAGGTTGGTCTTGGCTTCCGCCAGCCAGCTTTTGAATTGCGCATCGGAGACGACGCGGATGGCGATCGGCATGAAAGCATGATCCTTGCCGCAGAGCTGCGAGCACTGGCCGTAGTAGAGGCCTTCTTTGTTGGCCTTGAACCAGGTCTCGTTGGTGCGGCCGGGAACCGCGTCCATCTTGATGCCGAACGACGGCATGGCGAAGGAGTGGATCACGTCCGTTGCGGTCACCAGGACGCGGGTCATGGTGTTGACCGGCACAACCATCTCGTTGTCGACGGCGAGCAGGCGCGGATAGATCTTGCGATCTTCCYTGCCAGCAGCTGCCCGGTCGGCTTCCTGCAGGATCGCGGAGTTGAAGGAAATCGTGTTCTCGGTCTGGTATTCGTAGTCACAGTTCCACTGGTTGCCGGTCGCCTTGACGGTCAGCTTTGCGTCTTCCGGCGGCGTGTATTGCGCGGTCAGCAGCTGGAACGAAGGAATGGCGATGCAGAGCAGGATGACGACCGGGCCGACGGTCCAGATC
>NZ_JBFULQ010000416.1:0-5030 GCF_054049815.1 Mesorhizobium sp. P5_C1
CAGTTTACGCAAAAACGGACCTATCTTGATGAAATCTCATGTAAAAGCGGTTGTCATCGGCGGCGGCGTCGTCGGCTGCTCGGTTCTCTACCATCTGGCCAAGGCCGGCTGGACCGACATCATGCTGATCGAGCGCTCGGAGCTTACCTCCGGCTCGTCCTGGCACGCGGCGGGCGGCTTCCACACGCTGAACGGCGACCCCAACGTCGCCAAGCTGCAGGCCTATACGGTGCAACTCTACAAGGAGATCGAGGAGATTTCCGGCCAATCCTGCTCGCTGCACCTGACTGGCGGCGTGATGATGGCAGATACCCCGGAGCGCATGGACTTCCTGCGGCTCGCCCATGCCAAGGGCCGCTATCTCGGCATGGACACCGAGTTGATCACGCCATCCGAAGCCAAGGCGATGTTCCCACTGATGGACGAGACCAATTTCGTCGGCGCCATGTGGGATCCGGTCGAGGGCCATCTTGATCCGTCCGGCACCACGATCGCCTATTCCAAGGCGGCCAAGAAGCTTGGCGCCGAGATCGTGCTGCGCAACCGCGTCGTCGAGCTGACGCAAGAGGTCGACGGCACCTGGAATGTCGTCACCGAACAAGGCACGGTTCATGCCGAGCATGTCGTCAACTGCGGCGGCCTGTGGGCACGTGAGATCGGCCGCATGGTCGGCGTCGAACTGCCGGTGCTGGCCATGGAGCACATGTACCTGCTCACCGAGCCAATGCCGGAGGTCGAGGAATTCAACAAGTCGACCGGTCGCGAGATGATCGGCGTGCTTGACTTCAAGGGCGAGATATACACCCGCCAGGAGCGCAACGGCATTCTGCTCGGCACCTATGAAAAGGCATGCAAGCCGTGGTCGCCGGTCAACACGCCGTGGGATTTCGGCCATGAATTGCTCGCCCCCGACCTCGACCGCATTGCGCCGTCGCTGGAGATCGGCTTCAAGCATTTCCCCGGCATCGAGAAGGCCGGGATCAAGCAGATCATCAACGGCCCCTTCACCTTCGCGCTCGACGGCAACCCGCTGGTCGGCCCGGTGCAGGGCCTGACCAATTTCTGGTGCGCCTGCGCCGTTATGGCCGGCTTCAGCCAGGGTGGCGGCGTCGGTCTGGCGCTGTCGAACTGGATGGTCCACGGCGATCCCGGCTTCGACGTTTGGGGTATGGACGTCGCCCGCTTCGGCGAATGGGCCGGCCTGCGGTACACCAACGCCAAGGTGCGCGAAAATTATTCGCGCCGCTTCTCCATCCGCTTCCCCAATGAGGAACTGCCGGCCGCACGCCCGGCGCAGACGACGCCGCTCTACGATACGATGCTCGCCAACAACGCCGTCATGGGCGACTCCTGGGGTCTCGAAACCCCGCTCTGGTTTGCCCCGAAGGGCAAGGAGCCGAAGGACATCGTCTCCTTCCACCGCTCCAACGATTTTGGGCCGATCGGCGAGGAAGTGCGCGCCACCCGCGAGCGCGTCGGCGTCACCGAGATCGCCAACTTCGCCAAATACGAAGTGTCGGGACCAGGGGCGGAAGATTTCCTCAACCGGCTGATGACCAACCGCATGCCGAAGACCGGTCGCATCGTGCTGACGCCGATGATCAACGAATTCGGCAAGCTGATCGGCGACTTCACCATCGCCAAGGCCGGAGAAGACCGCTTCATGATCTGGGGCTCGTCGGCGGCGCAAAAATATCACATGCGCTGGTTCGAGAAGCACCTGCCGAAGGATGGTTCTGTGCGCATCCACCGCTTCGACCAGACGCTGGTCGGTTTGTCGATCGCAGGGCCTAAGTCCCGCGACCTCTTGCAGAAGCTCGTCGATGTCGACATCTCGACAAAAGCTTTCCGTTTCATGGATTTCCGCGAGATGGCGGTCGGCGGTGCGCCCTGTTTGGTCAACCGTATCACCTACACCGGTGATCTCGGCTACGAGATCTGGATGGCGCCGGCCTACCAGCGCCTTGTCTATAAGGCGATCAAGGATGCCGGCGAGGAATTCGGCCTTGTCGATTTCGGCATGCGCGCTTTGCTGTCGATGCGCCTGGAAAAGAACTTCCCGACCTGGTTCCGCGAGTTGCGGCCGATCTACGGACCGTTCGAAGGCGCGATGGACCGCTTCATCAAGCTCGAGAAGAACGATTTCATAGGCCGCGAGGCTGCCGCCAAGGAACAGGCCCAGGGGCCAAAACTGCGCCGCGTCTCCTTCATCGTCGATGCCGCCGACGCCGATGTGATGGGCGACGAGCCGATCTGGGCCAAGGTCTCCAAGGACTACGGCACGGTGGAAAAGCCGCATGGCTACGGCGCGCCGCGTTTCGACGATGGCGGCGAGGAAATACGCGGCTCCAAGGCAGCTGAAGGCGCTTCGGCCGTGCGCGGCATCGTCGACGGCGACTGGCGCGTCGTCGGCTGGGTGACATCAGGCGGCTATGCGCACTATGTGCAGAAGTCGATGGCGCAGGGTTACATTCCGGCAGCACTCGCCGAGGACGAAAGTGCCGGGCTGTTCGAGATCGAGATCTTGGGACACCGGCGCCCGGCCCGCATCAACGTCGAAGCACCGTTCGACCCGAGTGGCGAGAAGATGCGGACCTGAGGTTCGGTCATGGACAGCGCTGGGCCGAAGGGCAGCTTTGGCCGCCATCGCAAGATCATGCCGTTCGAGCCGGGCTCGATCGAGGCGCTGCGCGACGTTTCCCGCCAGAAGGCGGCGTCGCTCAACCAGCATGTGCTGGGCTATGGCGCCCAGGCGGAAGCTGAATGGGCAGCGGCGGGTATTGCCGCTCCCGATCTGCCGGCGACGCGCCAATACCGGCTGGACCGCATCCGCGCCGAGTTGAAGCGCCGCGACTATGCCGGCGCCCTGCTCTACGACCCGGTCAACATCCGCTACGCCACCGATTCCACCAACATGCAGCTGTGGGTGGCGCACAATCCGACACGGCATTGTTTCGTCGCCACCGACGGGCCGGTGGTGCTGTTCGATTATTTTTCCTGCGAGCACCTGTCCGACCATTCCGGCGTCGTCGACGAGGTGCGGCCGGCTGTCTCATGGATGTATCTCTATGGCGGCGAACTGACCGAGCAAAAAGTCCGCCGCTGGGCCGCCGGCATTACCGATCTGGTCAGGGAACATGGCGGCGGCAACAGCCGCATCGCGGTCGATCACATCAACCCGGAAGGCGTCGAGGAACTCGCCCGTCTGGGTGTGACGATCGGCAATGGCGAAGCGGTGATGGAAAATGCGCGGCTGATCAAATCATCGGACGAGATTCTCGCCATGCGCCGCGCCATCGTCGCTTGCGAGGCGGCGATGGGCGAGATGGAGCAGGCCCTGCGGCCTGGCATTTCCGAGAACGAGCTGTGGGCCGAACTGCATCGCGGCAACATCGCGCGCGGTGGCGAATGGATCGAGACGCGGCTGCTGACGTCAGGCCCGCGCACCAACCCGTGGTTCCAGGAATGCTCGTCGCGCAAGACCGAAGCCGGCGACCTGGTCGCCTTCGACACCGACTTGATCGGCCCCTACGGCTTCTGTGCCGACCTGTCGCGCACCTGGCTGTGCGGTGATGCAGAGCCGACCAACGAACAGCGCGACCTGTTCCGCATCGCCGCCGATCAGATCGAACACAACACGCAATTGATGCAGCCGGGCACCTCGTTCCGCGACCTTGTCGAACGCTCGGCGGTACCGCCCGGAGACTGTTTTCCGACGCGATACGGCGTTCTCTATCACGGCGTCGGCCTGGCCGACGAATACCCGACCTTGCCGCATGCCAGCGACTGGACCCCCGACACCCCAGACGGCGCGCTGGAGTCAGGCATGGTGCTGTGCGTGGAAAGTTATATCGGCCGGCTGGGCGGACGCGAAGGCGTCAAGATCGAAGAGCAGATTCTCATCACCGAAACCGGCAACGAAAAACTTTCAACCTACCCGTTGGATGCGAGGCTGCTCGGCTAGTCCGGCAAGTGCCTCGCGCATCGCCCTGACCGTCTTTTCCGGTGTCGTTGCGGCGGTGATGAACGGCAGGCCTTTGCGCCGTCCCGTCCAGCCGACGACCTTCACCGCTTGCGCCGCCGGCTCCAAACGCTGCGCCAGCGCCCAGCTTCCGCAGTCGATGGCCGCGACATCCGCCTTGCCTTCGGCCACAGCGACGATCGAGTCGCGATGGCCGCCGCTTTCGCTGCGCGTCGAGAATATATCCAGGTCTTCGCCGGCCGCTTGCAGGTCGCGCGTCAGTGCAATGATGCCTGACATGGAATCAAGGCTGTTGAAGGTGAAGCGCTTGCCGCGGATCAGATCGAGCGGGATGAGAGCGCGGCCGTCCGCAGGCGATCGAACCTCCAGCCCCTCGCCCGCCCGCATCACCAGCGCGCTCGAATAGAGCTCGCCCTGCCCGCCTTCACAGGCGTCGTAGCTCGGCTGGCCGACCACCTGAACGTGTTTGGACAGGCCGAGTTCCATCGGTCCCCAGCAGGTCTGCGCAAACAGCAGCGCAGGATGCAGCCAAAGCTTGTGAAAATCGAGTTCGTCCGGCGGCAATGTCGCCGGGTCTGGCGCGATCAGTTTTCCCTGGGCATCATGAATGCCACCCGGCACCGGCGGCAGGTCGCCATTTCGGCGCACGATCGTTTGCGGCGCGTCGATACCCCTCCGCCGGAAGGCGTCGCGCAAGCGCGCCCATTGGGCGTCGACCTCGTCGCGCGCTTCGGGCCAGTCATACATCGGCAACGCCGCAACCAATTCGCTCATGCCGGAATCTGACCGTTGTATCTGGGATTGAAGGGGACCGACCGCAGCCAGTCTAGCAGGCATTACCCACTCGCCGCAAAACTCATTCCTTGGGCGGCTCGGCGGGAACCGGCGCGGAGCCGAGCCCATTTATGTTGCGCGCCCTGATGCGAGGTTTGAACGCCCTGCCCGGCTCCGGCGCGCGCCGCAGCACCGGATGCACGATCGGCTCCTTCGCCTTGAAGGCATAGGCTTTGATCAGCGCGAAATAGTTCGGATAGGCGTAGCCATTGTT
>NZ_JBFULQ010000417.1:0-5011 GCF_054049815.1 Mesorhizobium sp. P5_C1
GACCGGGAGGGGACATGGGCAGGTTCGGGACCGTCATCGCAGCCATGATGATTTTCGCCGCCACAGGCCAAGCCAGTGCCCAATGCGCGCGCGAAGGCGAGGAACTGTGCCAGAGCGGCCAGACCTATCGCTGCGAGAAAACCGGCAGCGAATTGACGCCGATCTTCCAAAACGTGCCTTGCGCGGTGAATGCGCCGACGCTGAGCGGCACCTGGGTCGGCAGCGGCCACCAGAGCCCGGCCGGGGCCAYCGGTGCCGACTGGTCGATCGCTATGACGATCAATGATAGYGGCGCATCGATCGACTATCCGTCACTTGGCTGCGGCGGATCCCTGTCCCAGACGTCCAGCGACGAGACATCAGCGGAATACCATGAGAGCATCACTTACGGTCAGGACAAGTGCATCGACGGCGGCAACGTCACCGTCAGGTTTTTCAAGGGAAATCTGTCCTGGACATGGACCGGCCAGGCGGACGGCCAGCCCTACAATGCGGTCGCCGTGCTGACGCGGCAATAACAGGCTCTGCCTCATTCCTCCTCGTCGTCGGCATCGAGCAGTCGCGTGGCTCGCCAGCGGGTGAGCATGATGTTGGTCTGTTCGATGACGAAGAAACGCGCCGAGTCGCGGTCATAGCCTTCGCCCAGCAGTTTTTCATAATCGGTGTGCACGTGGCGGATGTGGGCAATGGTCGCCAACCACACGGCGATGGTCGGTGGCAACGTCTTCATGTGAACCGAGCCGGCATCCGCGCGGATCTTCTCCATGTCGGCATAGGGCGCCAGCGGYAGCAGTGCTGTCAGCGCCTTGGCGATGGCGCGGCGGCGGCCGGTCGGCGCTGCTCTCATCGCCGAATCCGATTGGGCTCGTCGCGCCCTTCAATGGTCGCCTCGGCGAAGGCATCGGTCGAGGCGAAGTAGGGTTTTATGTCGATGACCGGCGTGCCATCGAGCACGTCGATGGCGTCGAGATCGAGGCGGCCGGTGCCGATGTCGAGCCCGACGAGTTTTGCCACATGCAGGCCGACCGGGTTCGGTCGGGCAGGGGAGCGCAGGCCGAATACGCCTTTTGCTTCAGCCGCATGGCGAGGTTTCTGCACAATCAGAGTCCGCGGCGCATGATGCATCCAGGACAGGATGATGATGTGGCTGGCGCGCTCCAGCCCCTGCAGGCCGCTGCGATAGGGCGCGTCGATGGTCACCACGGCCGGCTGCCCGGTCTCGCGCGCGGCGCGCATGTTCTTAGGGCAGGTCTCCCGTGTCGTCCATGGCGAGGTGATGCGGCCGATGAAGACGATGCCGCCGTCGGCCGGCATCAGTGCCGGATCGTTTTCCAGCTTCTGCTCGCCGTCGCGCGCCTCGAACATCTCACGTGGTCCGGTCATTGCGCCCTCGCATCTTTGGACGTGCATGTCGTTGCCCCAAAACCGCTACACACTTTTGGGCGACATGCACCAAGGGATCACGCAAGCGGCATTTTCTTGTCC
Source organism: Mesorhizobium sp. P5_C1 (assembly GCF_054049815.1). Taxonomy (NCBI): domain Bacteria; kingdom Pseudomonadati; phylum Pseudomonadota; class Alphaproteobacteria; order Hyphomicrobiales; family Phyllobacteriaceae; genus Mesorhizobium; species Mesorhizobium sp. P5_C1. The sequence continues at coordinate 1,486 of NZ_JBFULQ010000417.1, forward strand.
GGAAGCGACATAGCGCTTGCAAGGATGCGAAAATCGACATAAACATATGTTTATATCTTTTTCAAAGAGAATACTCTGATGCATGTCTCGCTCGACACCATGGTGGACACATTGAAGGCGGCGGCCGAATCCAGCCGCCTGCGCATATTGGCACTGTTGTCGCGCGGCGACCTCACCGTTTCCGATCTTACCGAAATTCTCGGTCAATCGCAGCCGCGCGTTTCGCGGCACCTCAAGCTGCTGCTGGAGGCCGGGCTAATCGGCCGCTACCAGGAAGGGTCTTGGGCCTTCTTTCGCCTGTCTGATGCGGATTCCGCGCGCGGCTTCGTCATGGGGCTGGTTTCCAGCATTCGCGGCGCCGACCCGCAGGTCGAGCGCGATCTCGAGCGGCTGGGCTCGGTCAAACGCAAGCGGCAGGACCGGGCAGCCGAGTATTTTTCGGTGAATGCGGCAAGCTGGGATCATATCCGCTCGCTTCATGTGCCGGACCGCGCCGTCGAAGCCGCGATGCTGAAGCTGGTCGGCAAGCGGCCGTTCCAGTCAATGCTGGACCTCGGCACCGGCACTGGGCGCCTGCTCGAAATCTTCTCGCCCCTGTACCGGCGCGGTGTCGGCATCGACATGTCGCGCGAGATGCTGACTGTTGCGCGTGCCAATCTCGATAAGGCAGGTGTTTCGAATGCTCAGGTGCGGCAGGGCGACATCTTCGCGCCGCCGGTCGAGCGCGACGCCTTCGATCTCGTCACCATCCACCAGGTGCTGCACTATCTCGACGATCCCGCCCGCGCCATCCACGAGGCGGCGCGGCTTTTGCGTCCAACCGGACGGCTGGTCATCGTCGACTTCGCGCCGCACACGCTGGAATTCCTGCGCGACGAACACGCGCATATGCGGCTCGGCTTTTCCGACCGGCAGATCGCCGACTGGTTTGCGGAAGCCGGCCTCGATCTCGAGGACAGCCAAGAGTTCGAGCCACGCGGCGGCAACGAAGCCAGGCTCACCGTCAAACTCTGGCTTGGGCGCGACCGGCGCCTGCTGATCGCCGATCCTTCCAATGACACAAGGCAGATAAGGGAAATTGCCTGATGAACCAGTTCCGCTTTTCCCGCCGTCCCGACATTGGCGACAAGGTCAGGGTTTCCTTCGAGTTCTTCCCGCCCAAGACCGACGAGATGGAGGCGAGGCTGTGGGACACGGTCACCCGGCTGGAGCCGCTGAAGCCGAAATTCGTCTCGGTGACCTATGGCGCCGGTGGCTCGACGCGTGAGCGTACAGCCCGCACGGTAAAGCGCATCCTGACGGAAACCGGTATTCCGGCCGCGGCGCATCTGACCTGCGTCGGTGCAACGCGCGACGAGGTCGACGCGGTCATCCAGGACTATAAGTCGATCGGCATCAACCGGTTCGTGGCGCTGCGCGGCGATCCGGCCTCGGGTGTCGGCGAACCGTATCGCCCGCATCCCGGTGGCTACGAGAATGGTGCGGAACTGGTCGCCGGACTCAAGAAGATCGCGGATTTCGACATCTCCGTCGCGGCTTATCCGGAAAAGCACCCGCAGAGCCCCGATTTCGCCACCGACATCGAGATGCTGAAACGCAAGGTCGACAATGGTGCGACGCGCGCCATCACCCAGTTCTTCTTCGACAATGATCTCTACGAGCGCTATGTCGAGCGCGTCCGCCGCGCCGGCATCTACATCCCCATCGTGCCGGGCATCCAACCGGTTCACAGTTTCAAGCAGGTCGCGAACTTCTCCGCCAGGGCGGGCGCGCATGTGCCCGGCTGGCTGGCGGAGCGGTTCGAGGGCCTTGACCGGGACCCGCAGACGCATGCGCTGGTGGCGTCGGCGGTGGCGGCCGAACAGGTCATGGACCTGGTCGAGCGCGGGGTCGGGGATTTCCATTTCTATACGATGAACCGAGCCGATCTGGTTTTTGCCATCTGCCACATGATCGGCATCCGTTCACACGAAGCCGAGTCGGCCGGTACCGCCGCGGCCTAGAGCAATTCCCCGTTCGGGATTGCGTCAAAGAGCTTCCGAAATGCAAAAAGGCCGGGCAAAAACCCGGCCTTTTTCGATGGTTTTGACTATGTGGTGCTGGTCTTCCCCGTCTTGGCGGGTCAGGGAAGAAAGCCCATAATGAGGGCTCCGATGAAGGCGAACGCAGCACAGATCATCAATGCGTTGATAGGCCTCGTAAGTCCCATGACATAGCCTCCTCTTAAAGAGCTATGTCCGAGAGTCTAGGTTCATTTGTGCCACAGGCAAGCGAAAAATGTGCTGCATTGCGACGTGATTGCCAGATTTGCGACCCGCCTTTTGCCGTTAGGCATTGAAACTCTTCGGCAAAAACCCGCTTCAGACCTGTGAACAAAATGTGGCGGCGATGTGTCACTATCGTGTCATGGCAGCGCTACCGCGGTTCTAACGCCTTCCGAACGGCCGTCCGTCGATAGTCACGAGGCCAAGTGCGATCAGCACCACGCCGCCGATTTCGAACAGTTCGAGCCGTTCGCCGAGGAACAGGAAGCCGAGCAGCATGGCGCTGGCCGGCACGATGAGCGTGACCAGCGAGGCATTGGTGGCGCCGGCCGAGGCGACGAGGTTGAAATAAAGGATGTAGGCGAAGGCGGTGGACAAAAGCGCCAGCGCCAGCACCGCCGCCCAGACCGGAGGCGAGGCGGAGAACAGACCGGCAGGGCCATAAGCGAAGAGCACGATCGGGATCATGATGATGGTCGAGGCGGTCAATTGTCCGGTGGCGATGACCGGCGATGGCACGCCTTTGAAGCGGCGGGCGACCATCAGCGCCACGCCATAGGACAGCGACGCGCCGATCAGCGCGAATTTGGCCCAGACCGGGCCGCCGAGCCCGGCAAGCAGGCCGGGGCCGATCATCAGCGCCGTGCCGGCGACGCCGAGCGCAATGCCGGCCAGCTTGTTCCAGGAGAGCTTTTCGTCTGATGTCAGCGCGTTGGCGAGGATCAACGTCCAGAACGGCGTCGTTGCGTTGAGCACCGAGGCGACGCCGGCGCCAAGCTGGGTCTGGCCGGCGAAGATCAGCGAGARAGGGACGACATTGTTGGTCAATGCCAGCAGGAAGAACAGGCCGGCATGGGGAAGCGCGAGGCGGAAAGACGGTCCGCGAATGGCGAGATAGAGCTGCAGCGCGATCGCCGCGATGGCGACGCGAAACAGCACCAGCACCAGCGGATGAAGTTCCGCCACCGCGATGCGGGCAAAGAAGAACGAGCCACCCCATATCGCACCGAGCAGCAGGAGCTGTCCCCAGTCCTTGAGCACCATCGGCCCGCGTGGCGCTGATGTCGCGGCCATTGCCATGTCAATCGTCCTCCCCAGACGGCCTGAATGCCAGCCGGTCAGCCAGAACGCATATCGGGTCTGGCGACAAGGGCCACCCGAAACCTGACTGATGGCAAACACTGCCACTTGGACCTAGCGCAGCTGCGTCAGTGCCACGAGACACAGAATTGTTTTCATTAGCCGCTAGCTTGGATTAATTG
>NZ_JBFULQ010000418.1:0-4964 GCF_054049815.1 Mesorhizobium sp. P5_C1
ATGCCGTCGGGCGTGGCTTTTCCGTGTTTCTCGCCGAGATGAGCGACCTCGCCAGCGGGACCTCCTCAGGATCGACCAAGTTGATCCATGGCGGCCTGCGCTACCTCGAATTCTATGAATTCCGCCTGGTGCGCGAGGCGCTGATGGAGCGCGAGGTTCTGTGGAAGAACGCGCCGCATATCATCTGGCCGATGCGCTTCGTGCTGCCCTATGCCAAGGGCTTGCGTCCGGCCTGGTTGATAAGGCTCGGCCTCTTTCTCTACGATCACATTGGCGGGCGCAAATTGCTGCCGGCGACCAGGACGCTGGACATGACCAGGGATACGGCCGGCAAACCTCTGAAGCCGCTGTTCAAAAGGGCCTTCGAGTATTCGGATGGCTGGGTCAACGATGCGCGGCTGGTGGCGCTGAACGCGCGTGATGCCGCTGATCGCGGCGCAACCATCCGCACCCGTACGAAAGTGGTCGAAGCACGCCGCGAAAATGGGTTGTGGACGATCAAGATCGAGAACCTGCAAACCGGCGAGACCGAGGAGATCAAGGCAAGGCTGCTGGTCAATGCTGCCGGACCCTGGGTCGATCATGTGCTGTCCGGCGTGGTCGGCCTCAACGATGTGCACAATGTCCGCCTCGTGCAGGGCAGCCACATCGTCATCGCCAAGAAATTCGACGATCCGCGCGCCTATTTCTTCCAGAACAAGGATGGCCGCATCATCTTCGCCATTCCCTACGAGGAAGAGTTCACCTTGATCGGCACCACCGACCAGGACTATCCCGGCGACCCGCATGACGTGAAAATCAGCGACACCGAGATCGACTACCTCTGTGCCGCGGCAAGCGAATATTTCGCGCAACCGGTCAAGCGCCAGGACATCGTCTGGACCTATTCGGCCGTCCGTCCTCTCTACGATGACGGCGCTTCGAAGGCGCAGGAGGCGACGCGCGACTATGTGATCAAGGCCGATGGTGGCGAGGGCGCTGCGCCGGTCGTCAATGCGTTTGGCGGCAAGATCACCACCTATCGCCGGTTGTCGGAATCGATGCTGGAAAAGATCGAGGGCTTCCTCGGCAAGCGCGGCAAGCCATGGACGGCAAACGCGCCACTGCCGGGTGGAGATTTCCCGGCCACCGGCTTCGACGCGCAAGTGGCGAAGCTGAAGTCGGCCTATCCCTTCCTCGACGCACGCCTGGCCCGCAGGCTGACCCGGCTTTACGGGACGCGGGCGCAGGTTCTGCTGGGTCTGGCCAAATCGAATGCCGATCTCGGCCGCAATTTCGGTGCCGATCTCTACGAGGCCGAGATACGCTACCTCGTTGAGAACGAATGGGCGGTCACCGCCGAGGATGTGCTATGGCGCAGGACCAAGCGCGGCCTGCACCTTAGCCGCGAGCAGGTGGCATCGCTCGATGAATTCATGCGCGGCATAAGCCGGCGGCATGTCGCGGCTGCCGAATGAAGAGGGGTTTAAGCTGATGCGGAAAGCCTGGGAGGAGGCGTCATGCTGGAACTGAGAAACGTCACCAAGACGGTCGGTGCGGCCGAGCATATCCGCGACGTGTCGCTGACGCTTCAGCATGGCTCGCTCAACGTCCTGCTTGGGCCCACGCTTTCGGGCAAGACCAGCCTGATGCGGCTGATGGCGGGTCTCGATGTGCCGACCTCCGGCTCGGTCTGGTTCGACGGCCAGAACGTCACCGGCGTGCCGGTGCAAAAGCGCAAGATTGCCATGGTCTACCAGCAGTTCATCAACTATCCGGCGATGACCGTCTATGAGAACATCGCCTCGCCGCTGCGGGTGGCCGGGACCGAGCAGGCCAAGATCGACAAGGAAGTGCGCAATGCCGCGGCCCTGCTCAAGCTGACGCCCTATCTCGACCGCACGCCGCTCAGCTTGTCGGGCGGGCAGCAGCAGCGCACCGCGCTGGCGCGCGCCATCGTCAAGAATGCCAGCCTGGTGCTGCTCGATGAGCCGCTTGCCAATCTCGACTACAAATTGCGCGAGGAATTGCGCGCTGAACTGCCGAAGATCTTCGCCGCCGCCGGCACCATCTTCGTCTATGCCACGACCGAGCCGCATGAAGCGCTGCTGCTCGGCGGCAATACGGCGACACTTTCCGAAGGACGCATCACCCAGTTCGGCCCGACCATCGAGGTGTTCCGCAAGCCGGCCGATCTGGTGACGGCAAGGACCTTCGCCGATCCGCCGCTCAACACCATCGTGCTCGCCAAGAAGGGCCCGGATTTCCTGCTCGACGGCGGCGTGAAGCTGCCGGTGCCGGCCGAGCTCTCGGGCATTGCCGATGCGAACTATACGATCGGCTTCCAGCCGCATCATCTGTCGCTCGAACGGCCCAATGCCTTGGCCGTGCCGGTGCGTGCAAAGGTCACGATCACTGAAATCACCGGGTCGGAGAGCTTCATCCATCTCGATTTCGCCGATGTGCGTTGGGTGATGCTGACCCACGGCATCCGCCATTTCGAGCCCGACGAGGTGGTCGAGGTGTTCATCGATCCGCGCCACATCATGGTTTTCGACGAGCACGGCCGCGCCGTCAGCGCGCCGAAGCTGGCGGCATAGGAGGGCGATATGGCGCGCATCGACGTCAATCATGTCAGGCATTCCTATCTGCCGAACCCGCGGACGGATGCCGATTTCGCACTGCGCGAAGTGCATCACACCTTTGAGGATGGCGGCGCCTATGCGCTGCTCGGTCCTTCCGGTTGCGGCAAGACCACGCTGCTCAACATCATTTCGGGCCTGCTTCATCCCTCGCATGGCCAGTTGCTGTTCGACGGCAAGGACGTGACCAACCTGTCGACACAGGAGCGCAACATCGCGCAGGTGTTCCAGTTCCCGGTCATCTACGACACCATGACCGTCTACGACAATCTGGCCTTTCCCCTGCGCAATCGCGGCGTGCCGGAAGCCGATGTCGACCGCAAGGTGCGCGAGACGCTGGAGATGATCGATCTGGCGTCCTGGGCAAAGAAGAAGGCGAGGGGCCTGACCGCCGACCAGAAGCAGAAGATTTCGCTTGGTCGCGGACTGGTGCGCTCCGACGTCAACGCCATCCTGTTCGATGAGCCGCTGACCGTCATCGACCCGCACATGAAATGGGTGCTGCGTTCGCAATTGAAGCAACTGCACCGCCGCTTCGGCTACACCATGGTCTACGTCACCCACGACCAGACCGAGGCGCTGACCTTCGCCGACCAGGTCGTGGTGATGTATGACGGCGGCATCGTCCAGATCGGCACGCCGGCGGAACTGTTCGAGCGGCCGCGCCACACTTTTGTCGGGTATTTTATCGGCTCGCCCGGCATGAACGTCATGCCGGTGGCAATCGACGGCAAGACGGCAACGCTCGGCTCGCAGCGGATCGAACTGCCGGGCACGCCGAAGGCAGGCAGCGGTGCCATCGAGCTTGGCATCCGTCCCGAATATGTGCGGCTCGGCCGCGACGGCATGGCCGTCTCGATCAGCAAGGTCGAGGATGTCGGACGCCACAAGGTGGTTCGCGCCAAGCTGGAAGGCCGCGACATCGCGGCGGTCATCGGCGAGGACGAGAGCGTACCCGCCGAACCGAAAGTCCGGTTCGATCCGGCCGGTATCAACATCTATGCCGATTCCTGGCGCGTCGAGATGGGGGCATAGATGGAAAAGACCTGGAACAACAAGGCCTGGTTCCTGGTGCTGCCGGTGCTGGTGCTGGTGGCGTTCTCGGCCGTCATTCCGCTGATGACGGTCGTCAACTATTCGGTACAGGACACGTTCGGCAACAATGTCTTCTTCTGGGCCGGCACCGAATGGTTCGAGGAATTGCTGTCCTCCAGCCGCTTCTGGGAAGCGATGGTCCGCAATCTGATCTTCTCCTTCATAATTCTGACCATCCAAGTGCCGCTCGGCATCTTCATCGCGCTCAACATGCCGAAAAAGGGCTGGGGCGTGCCGGTCTGCCTGGTGCTGATGGCGCTGCCGCTGCTGATCCCGTGGAACGTGGTCGGCACCATCTGGCAGGTCTTCGGCCGCAATGACATCGGCCTACTCGGCTACTACGTCAACGCGCTCGGCATCGACTACAACTACGTCCAGGATCCGTTCGACGCCTGGGTCACCATCATCATCATGGATGTCTGGCACTGGACGAGCCTGGTCGTGCTGCTCYGCTATGCCGGCCTGGTCTCCATTCCCGATGCCTTCTACCAGGCGGCCAAGATCGACGGCGCTTCGCGCTGGGCGGTGTTCCGCTACATCCAGCTGCCGAAGATGCAGCGTGTGCTTTTGATCGCCGTGCTGCTGCGTTTCATGGACAGTTTCATGATCTACACCGAGCCTTTTGTCGTCACCGGCGGCGGTCCCGGCAATTCGACGACGTTCCTGTCGATCGACCTCGTCAAGACCGCGCTCGGCCAGTTCGACCTTGGTCCGGCCGCAGCGATGTCGCTGGTCTACTTCCTCATCATCCTGTTGTTGTCGTGGGTGTTCTACACCGTGATGACCAATTACGACGCGGAGCGCTGAGATGAGCGGCGCCAACGAAAGAGCGAACAGAGTGGGCGAGACGACAGCTTCGGGAGAACTGGCCAGCACGCTGTCGCAGGATGAGGTCGCCCGGCTGATGCGGCGTCGCGGCGAGGAATCGCGCTGGTGGTGGCTCGTGCCGACGATCTACATCATCGTTCTCCTGCTGCCGATCTACTGGCTCATCAACATGAGCTTCAAGACCAATGCCGAGATCGTCTCCTCGCTGACGCTCTATCCACACGCGCCGACAATCGCCAACTACGTCACCATCTTCACCGATGCATCCTGGTATTCGGGCTACATCAATTCGATCACCTATGTGGTGATGAACATGGTGATTTCGGTGACCGCGGCCTTGCCGGCGGCCTACGCGTTCTCTCGCTACCGCTTCCTCGGCGACAAGCATCTGTTCTTCTGGCTTTTGACCAACCGCATGGC
>NZ_JBFULQ010000419.1:0-4913 GCF_054049815.1 Mesorhizobium sp. P5_C1
CCCGCTTCAGAGGCGAGACGGGTCAAGATGATCATCCGCACAACGCCCCCGCAGCTCTGCGCGTGGACCGGTTTCGAAAGGGGCCGGCTCAGTCCGCTCATACAAGTGGATTGGGCGACGAGAAGCCGGACCAACATATCGGATTGAACCCGCCCGGCTGTCGGCAGGACCGCATCCATCATTCTGGCAACGCCAGACGCTCCTCCGGCGTCATGCGGGCTTCGGCTTGGCGGCGAATGTCCGGACCGGCATGGCGGAGCATGGCGCACCAGTCTTCCACATTGTACGTGGTCGCCACGCTGCTCCTGGCCAGATCGTAAATGACGCACGGCTTGTTCGCCATGGCGAGCCGAAGCACGTTGACGGCAGTGCCGGGTGACGCGCCATCCCAGACCATCATGCCAAAGTCGGCGCGCCGCGCCATCTCCCGGTCTTTGGCGGCGTGGACAAAGTCCCCTTTGGCATCGTCAGGAGAAGGAACATGGTAGGCGGCCCAGTCGCCCAGATTATTGCGGGGTTCCTTGCCGGCATGGAAGACGCCGACATGTTCRTACTTGTAGCCCGCGAGTAGGCCCTGCGCCTCGGCATCGGCTCCCGAGGCGTCGCCAATCAGCACGCCGTGCTCGGCAGCAACGATTGCGCCGATGCGAGTGACGGCAGGTTCCGGCAGCTCGAATACTTCGATTGATCCACCTATGAATATCATCGACATCGTGACTTTCCCTTCTCTCCAGCGTCCCCCGCCCCCGCGCCGGCCGCCCTCTCCCTCTGGCCCTGCGCGAGGGATCGTCACCCGAAGGCCGAGACGGCGAAGCCGGCGCGGGGAGCGGCGGGACGCCGCGACTAGAGCCCGGCCGGCCGCAGGCCGGCGCGCCCAGGCCCTGAACCGCTGCCGGAGGTGCTACGCGCGCGGACTAGCGGCCTTCGGCCAGCCAGAGGCTCACGTCCTGGATCAAGTGGATCAGGATAGACGGGTTGTCCCGCGACGACTTTAGTCCACGTCCCAAGGCCGAACCCGACCGCGCGGTCGGGTTCGGCCCGCGGATGCGAGGAAAGCGGCGCTTCACGCGCCGCCCTCCGCGAACCGCCAGACGGGGATGCCAAGCCGACGGGCCTTGTCGGCAAGGTTGTCGGTGATTCCGGAGCCGGGAAAGACGATCAGGCCGTAGGGGACCACCGAGAGAAGCTGGTCGTTGCGGCGGAACGGAGCCGCCTTGGCGTGTCGGTTCCAATCCGGCTTGAAGGCGATCTGGGTGATCTTCCGGTTCTCTGCCCAGCAGGCGGCGATGCGCTCAGCGCCGCGCGGGCTGCCGCCGTGAAGCAGCACCATGTCGGGATGCTTTTCGCGGGCCTTGTCGAGTGCGTCCCAGATCCGGTCGTGATCATTGCAGTCGAGACCGCCGGCAAAAGCAATCTTGGTGCCGGCCGGGACGAGCACCTCGGTTTCGGCGAGCCGGCGGGCGGCGAGGAAATCGCGGGAGTCGATCACCGCCGCAGTCATCGCCTGGTGGGAGACCTTGGAGCCGGTGCGCGGCCGCCATGCCGATCCGGTTTGTGCCTCGTAGAGGTCGGCAGCCTCATCGCGCATGATTTCGAGCACGTTGCGGCGCTCGATATAGGTGATGCCCTCGGCGGTGAGCCGTTCGAGTTCGACCGACTTCACCTCGGAGCCGTCCTGCTCCTGCTGGCTCGAACGCTGCGCCTCCTCGTTGCGATCGAGGGATCGGGCGACTCGCTCGGCGGCACGGTGGAAGACGTTTGCGAAGGACCAGAGCAGGTCATCGAGATCGGGTTCGAGCCTGGTGTCGCCGAGCATGCCGGCGAAGGTCTCGACGATCCCGGCAAGCCCGGCCCGGATCACCTCGTCGTCGGGAAGTGGCCGAGCATCAGGTTCGTCCTGATGCGGGCGATGGCCGTACATCTGCAGTTCGAGGATGACGCGGTCGGTCGGCGAGGAGGCGTGGTAGGGCTCGTAGACATCGTCGAAAGGAAGCTCGTAGGTCATGGCGTGTCTCCGTCGGTTGTGGCCGCGCCTATCGCGGCCTGACAGCGCATCCCGGCCGCGCCCCGGACGCGGCCGCACCGAAGGCCGGAGCGCGAGCGGAGGACGGCGCAGCCGTTGCGGCCGTGACCGGGGCGTGGCAGGGGTCGCCTCTCGGACAGGCCGCGGGAGCGGCCTCTCCGGCGGACCACCGCCATGCCTAAACGTCTTCCGGTGACGCCCCCGCCCGCCTGCCGCCCCGGCCGTTCATCCGGACGGCAGGAAAAGACGGGCATCCTCCGGGACGAGCTGATCGCTGAGCCGTGCCGCGAGATGGGCGGGGCCGAGATGGCGCAGATCGTCGTTGAAGTCGCCGAGCTGCGGCCGCAAAACCAGGGCGAGAATCCCGGCCTCGCCTGCGCGCTGGCTGAGACGCCCGATGCCATGCCGGCCGGCGGCGTCGGCATCGGCTGCGATGTAGAGGCGACGGCAGCCAGGCGGGAAGGTCAGGCCGGCGAGGTGATTGGCCGAAGTGGCGGCGGCCACCGGCAGCGCCGGCATCACCACCTTAACCGACGCCATCGTCTCAAAACCCTCGCCGGCGGCCATGACCGGGACGGGCTCATCTGGCTGGCGGCCTAGCCAAATGCCGTTGYCAAGGAGATCTCCCAGCGAGCGGCGTGGATCAGTGAGTTGCGCCTTGCCCTGACCCGAAGGATCAAGCCAGGTGCGCTGCAGGCCGGTAATCTCCCCGTCGAGGTTGGTGACAGCGGCAATCAGCGCAGGCAGGGTCCGCGTCTCGCCGGTCACGAGATCCCTGTAGTAGCAGCCGGGATGGAAACGCAGCGCACGCTCATGCGTGGAAAGCAGGATGCCGCGGCCAGCAAGATATCGTTCGGCCAGCGTACCGGCGATCGGCTGGGACATGGCGAACAGGCGACGCGCGGCCTCAGGCGAGCCGCGTGCCGCGGCAGATTGGCGCCCGGCGACGGATGGTCTGGACTGAAGGTCTGGCTGTGGCATGGCGAGGAAACGACGTGCTTCATCCGTGACCTCGCGGAAGTCGACCAGACCACAGCTCTGCTCGATGACGTCAAGCAGGTCGCCATATTCCCCCGATGACTCATCGACCCATTTTCCAGCTGCCTTGCCGCCAACCGCTTTGAGCCGCACATGCATGGAACGGCCGCGCATATTGCGGACATCGCCGACCATCCAGTAATTGCCGGAGCGATGGCCGTTGGAGAGATATTCGCGGCACACCGCCTCGGCATGTTCGCCAAGGCGGCGTGCCAGCTCGGACGCCGAACCGGACATGATCGCCTCCCCTCAAGCCGCGGCCGTACGGTCGGTGACCCCGACCAGCGTATGGCGCTCGAGAAGGGAGGCGAGGATAGCGCAACCTTGCGCGGATGTCGGGATGAACAGCCGGAGCTTCCAGGAGATGATCTCGGATATCAGCCCCAGCGCCTTCAGTCGGGGGACCATCGCGTCGGTGAAGCCTATCAGCTCGGCACGGTAGTCGTTCATGACCCGACTGCGGCGCAGGATCAGGCCATCGGCGAGTTGCAGTCCGATCTTGCCTTCCACGAGCCCCGTCCATGCATCTTCCGGCGCGAGGGTCGGCACATTGTCGATGCCCAGATTGCGGAACATGGTCGCAACAAGGGTTGGTGCGATGTAACGCCCGATGATGCGTTCGCCGGCATCGATCTGGATCCGGTAGACCTGACAATCATGGTCCGGCAGCCGACGCCAGATCGGCAGGAGCAGACCCGTTACGATGTGGAAGGTGTTGGTGGTGAACTCCGGGACGGCCGCGACCTCCGCCTGCCATAGGTCGCAGAACAGTTTTCGGTCGGCGGGTTGCCAGTGGGTTTCGGCTAGGGCGTCGAGACCGAAGCGCAGCTCGTCGATCGGCCGCAGCAGGCGTACGCGGTGCTCTATCGTGCCGTCGTCGAGCATCAGGCTCGCCGTCGGCAGCTGTATCGCCGCGCGGTTCGATCGCGTGTTCATCAACAGAACAGATTGTGGCTCCGCGCGGGCGATCGCCAGTACATCGACCACACCGAGCGGCCGAATACGGTCCTTGCGCGCGACGGTCAGCACATGCGACTGCGCGCCGGAGACCGGGTGCGCGTAGACGGTGCGACGATCGGTGACGAGGATGCTCTCCGCCGTGATGGTCTCCAGCCCCTTGTCGTAATTTCCGGCGGCGATGGCGCCTTCGATCTTCGCCGTCATCAGTTGCTCGAACACTTCGAACAGCAGGTTCTGGGTCTCGATGCGCAGCGCCAGCAGGCGATTGAGCCAGGTCGTGATCGGCGGCAGCTCGTCGCGCAACCCGCCCTCGTCGGTGGTCAGCGACAGACCGGTCACGGTCTCGAAGGTCGTGAGTGAGCAGCCGTCGATCTTGCCCTGATGCAGCAGATAGTAGAATTGGCGCAGCGCCGCACGGGCATAGCGGCTTTCCAGATTGTCCTCGGCACGGAACAGCCCGGCACCACCAGTCTGACGCTGGCCGCGCGTGATCGCACCCAGCGTGTCGAGCCGTCGTGCGATCGTCGACAGGAAGCGTTTTCCGGCCTTCACATTGGCGGCCATCGGCCGGAACAGCGGCGGTTGTTTCTGATTTGTGCGGTGGGTCCGGCCGAGACCCTGGATGGCGTTGTCGGCGCGCCAGCCGGCTTCCAACAAATAGTGCTTGCGTAGGCGCTGGTTCTTCACGCCGAGATCGGCGTGGTAGGAGCGCCCGGTGCCGCCGGCGTCCGAAAAGATCAGTACGCGCTTGTCGTCGTCCATGAAACTCTGGGTCTCGGCGAGATTGGCCGAGCCCGGGCGGTTCTCGACGGCCAGCCGGTCGATACCATCGCGGCCGGTCTTCTTCACGATGCGGCGCGAGCGGCCGGTCACCTCGGCGACGGTGTCGGTG
>NZ_JBFULQ010000420.1:0-4899 GCF_054049815.1 Mesorhizobium sp. P5_C1
CATGTCTATCCGGGAATTTGCCTATCGCACCGACATGTACGGCACCGCGGGAACGTTTGACGCGCCGCAGAAGATCGATCCGACCGACACGGCGGCCTTGCAGCACTGGCAGGCAGGACCGGTTGAGTGGAACCCGGCCTATCGCCCCTGGTTCTGGCGCGACATCTGGCCGATCATTTTCCGCGCCGACGAATTCTCCTATTTCACCAACATCCTCCAGCAATCGAACTTCCCGCACAACCAGTCGAGCCGGGGCACGTTCGATCCCTATCGCCTGTGCATCCCGCCACGCATCGCACCGCGTGCGCTGGCGCAAAAGGAAGGCCGCGCGAAGGACGACCATGTCGGCGGACGGCTGCTTGAGGCAGCGGTGGAACCGAGCCTGATGCTACTCGATGCAACGCAGGCGCCGGGCGCGGCTGCCGATGCCGTGGTTGGCGATGCCGCCGCCACGCTGAGGGCGGCAGCGGCGACTTTCACCGCCGCGGTCTGCCCGCCCGACGATGGCGAGGCGCCGCGCAGCTATGCCGCGCGCTGGCAAAAAACCTTCGCCGACAACGACACCGTGGCCGAGCCGGCCTATGCCGAGGCGCGCAGCGCCTTCGATGCTGAGATCACCGGCGTGATCGAGCGCATCGCCGCGGCCGCCGCGCCGCCGCGCAAACGGATGCTGACGCTCGCCCGGGCCTCGTCGCGGCAGGAGCCCGGCGAACCAGACCGGACCACCGATCCGGACGAGCCGATCGAGGCTGCGCTCCGCCGGTTGGCGTTCGAATACCGTTCCGGCCAGTTGCTCGAGCGCGCGCTCGCTGCCGCGGCCAAGGATGCCACGACCGATCCCGGCCGTTCCGCGCGGCAGTATCTGTTCGATCTGCTGCGCAAGCCAGGCGAGGAGAACCTGTTCCGGCTCGACGCCAATCCGGCGACGCGGACCTATCACCTGCCGCTGATGCCGCTGCTTGCCGGCGACAATCCGATCACCAACAAGACGGTGAGCAAGTTCCTGCGGCTGACCGACACGCAACTGTTCCTGCTGCGGCAATGGGCGGCGGGCATCTTCATTGACGAGGTGGATGCAGGTTTCGCCCCCGCGATCGATCCCTGGCAGCCCTACAAGGACTGGAACGTGCCGGGCGGACGCGGTCTCGACCAGGGTGTGCTGTCGAACGGACTCGGCGGCGCCTTCTGCCCAGGCGGTGAGGTGACGTGGATCATCCGCAATCCGGCGATCTGGCGCGAGCCCTACCGGATCAAAGCCGACCCTGAATGGTACAGCTTTGCGCTGACCGCGGCGCAGGAGAACGCCAACCGATGGGGAGCGGGCGTCAGCGAGGAAGGCTATATCGCCTATGCCTCCGACCCGCTGTCGCAAGGCAGCGACCTCGATTTGGGATTGCAGCCCGGCGACCTGACCAAGCTCGGCGGGCTGCCATGGCAGGCCGATTTCAACGAATGCTCCACCCAGACGATCGACGTCACCTACGAGGAATGGAACGTCCTTTATCCCGACAGCGTCGGCAACACGCTGATGGAGCGCGAGCGGCGCGTGTGGGAGACCTTATGGTGGCCGGCGCATCGGCCGATGCAGGCCTATTATCCCGTCGGCAAGGACTTCCAGTTCCGCAACTGGGCGCGCGGCATTCCGCAGACGCTTGCCGGCGACCTCAAGATGGTGACCGAATGGTCGAAGCTCGGCTTCATCGTCCGCAATCCGGCGGGCGGGCTCGATCAGCCCTCGCCCGGAATCAAATACATCTGCGTCGAAGATTCGGGAGAATGACCGTGACCAATCCGTTTGTCGGCAACTGGGCCTATCGCAGCTTCAACAACGACCCCGATCTCAGCAAGGCGGCCAACGACCTTTTGTTCGGCGAAGGCACGCTGGCCATTGCGGAGCAGTCCGTCACCGAACTTGCGGGAACGATCGGCGGGCCGGGATGGTCGCTCGATCTGCGCGGTAGCTTCGCTTACGGTTCGCCGATGCAGGTCCGCTTCCAGGGCAAGGGCGTGATCGGCGGCGAGCAGTGGATCTACGACTATATCGGCTGGCTTGTGCCGGTTTGGCCCGACAGCACCGACCGGCTGGAAGTGCCCGCGATCGTCGGCTCGGTGGTGCGCACCATCCCGCATTCGGGCGATGGCGGCAGCACGAACCCGGCAGGGGTGGTGGCATCCTTCTATGCCGTGCGAGCAGGCTGACTTCGTCGTCATCGGCGGCGGGCCGGCGGGTGCCGCGGCAGCGCTGATGCTGCGCCGTCACGCGCCCCGACGGCGCGTGGTGCTGTTCGAAGCGGGGCTGCACGAGCTGATAAAACCGGGTGAGATGTTGGCGGCGGTAGCACAGGGGCTGTTACGCCAGCTCGGCGTTTGGACGCCGTTCCTTGCTGCGGCTTTCGTGGAGAACCGCGCGGTCGTTTCGGCATGGGCCGGCGAGGCGCTCGACGAGCGGCACAGCATATTCTCCGCCCACGGCGCCGGCTGGCAACTCGACCGGGCACGGTTCGATCGGCTTCTGGTGCAGGCGGCAGCGGCGGCAGGCGCGCAAGTGCGACTTGGGTGCGACGTGCGTTCGGCGGCGCGTGAGGGCCAGGGCTGGCGGCTCAAGCTCGCCGATGGGGACATTATCGCCGGCGCCGTGATCTGGGCGACCGGCCGCAGCTGGCGGCTGGCGCGATCCTTCGGCGCGAAGCTTCGGGTGCATGGCCACCTCGCCGCATACACCCGCTTCTTCGACCGCGCGCCGGGCGATGGCCGCATGGTCATCGAGGCGCGCCCGGAGGGCTGGTGGTATAGCGCCGACTTGCCCGGCGGACGCCGGGTGGTGGCGTGCCTGACCGATCCTGACCTGGGCAGCGGCCTGCGCGATCCGGAATCCTGGTACCKCGCACTGGCGGCAACACGACTGATCGCACCGCTTCTGCCTCCTGGCGCGCGTGAAACCGCAACGCTGGTGAAATCGGCGGGAACGGCCACCGTCGATCCGGCAGCGGGTGAGCGCTGGGTGGCGGCGGGCGACAGCCTGTTCGCCGCCGATCCGCTGTCGTCGCGAGGGATCGTGCATGCGCTGCGCTCGGGGATCCTCGCCGCCTATGCCGCGTCGGACATGGTCGACGGACGCGACGACCTCGCACGCACGCGCTACGCGATGATCGCCTCGCAGGGCTTTGCCGACTACGCCTCCGCGCTCGGCGTGCATTATGCCGCCGCCGCGCGGTGGGACACTGCCTTCTGGCAGCGGCGTCGGCCTCAACCCGAAGAGCGCGCGGCAGATTTGTATCACAACACGTAGCACATTTACGGAACTGCCCTCGCCGACACCATTGACGTCGGGCTCGGCTGCCTGAAGATGTCGATACTGCCCGCCCGAACAAAACAAGCGTCAGGCCGCCACGTTAGACGAGGGATTTCAGCAGTGCCCTGTCGGCGATTTCCATGCCGAAACCGGGCGTGCCGTCGTGTGGTTGCATATCGATCGCCAGGGATTGAACGCAATGAACAAAATCGATCTTGAAGGACAGGTCGCCGTCGTTACCGGTGGAGCGCAAGGGCTGGGCCTGGCCTTTGCCCGGCGGATGGTCGCATCGGGCGCAAGGGTGAGCCTGTGGGACATGAACAAGGCAGGGCTGGAGGTGGCCGTTGCCGGCCTCGGGGACGCAGCCAAGGGCGTCCTGGTCGACATCACCGATGCCGAGGCGGTGCTTGCGGCGCACGCCCGCACCGAAAACGAGAGCGGGGCCGTCTCGATCCTGGTCAATTCGGCGGGGATAGCCGGGCCCAATCACACGCTCGACGAGTATCCGCTCGATGCCTGGCGGCGCGTCATCGATATCAATCTCAACGGAACCTTTCACGTCAACCGCGCTGTCGTGCCTGCCATGAAGGCGCGCAACTACGGCCGCATTGTCAACATCGCCTCGATCGCGGGCAAGGAAGGCAACCCCAACGCATCCGCCTACTCGGCGTCCAAGGCAGGGGTCATCGGGCTGACCAAGTCACTGGGCAAGGAGCTTGCCGGCTACGACATAGCGGTCAACTGCATCACGCCGGCTGCGGCGCGCACGCCGATCTTCGACCAGTTGAAACAGGAACATATCGACTACATGCTGGCCAAGATCCCGCGCGCACGGTTCCTCGAAGTCGACGAGGCGGCGAACATGGTCGCCTGGCTGGTCTCGAAGGAGAACAGCTTCACCACCGCGTCGGTATTCGATCTCTCCGGCGGCCGCGCCACCTACTGATCCCCAAACCACGAGAATTCGCGCGCGGCCCTTCGTTTCTTTAGCGCTTGATCTCATCAAGACGATCGACTGCCTTGACGTTCTCGGCCGAAGGCCCGGTGGGATCGAAGTCGGACGCCAGATACTTGTCGACAATCGCCTTCGCCGGTTCCGGGCCAATCACACGCGCGCCCATCGTGATGATCTGAGCATTGTTGGACTTGGCAGCCCGTTCGGCCGAGTAGGTATCGTGGGTCAGTGCGGCGCGCATGCCCGGCACCTTGTTGGCGGAAATCGAAACACCGATGCCGGTTCCACAAAACAGCAAACCGCGGTCGAATTCACCTTCAAGCACCTTTCGAGCAACCGTCTGCGCTATGTCGGCGTAAAAGCCCGGCTGACTGAAATCAGTTAGCGTTATGCCGGTCTTTCCGGCCAGATGAGCCGCAATCACATCCAGAAGCGGCTTTCCCGCACTGTCGGCGCCGATAGCGATCTTCATGGGCTCACTTCCTTTCAGATTCTGAGTTGTGCCGCGGATGCGCCGTCTGGCGCCCGGGTCCTGGGTGTCAGCGGGTGCATTCCATCCGCGGCCAACGGTTGGCATTCATAGTTTGGCTCGCAGCTTGACATTTGTCGAGTGCCAGTCGACTATTGTAAATATCGACGCCAACAACAGAGA
>NZ_JBFULQ010000421.1:0-4889 GCF_054049815.1 Mesorhizobium sp. P5_C1
CGCAGCAGCTGAGTTCATTCGTGGGTTTCGCGCGAGCCATTTCAGTGCCGTCTCGATGATGGCAAMATCCTCGGGCCGCGCCTACGCCGACGGAATCGGCCGCCGAAATACCGTGACGAGCAAATAGAGGGGGCCTTCTCTGGTGTCTTTTGCGAATGCAACGGTCGTTTAACGCGATATCGAAGGTCGGAGCGCAGAGCAGCTGGCTGCCGAACCTGGTACAGATGCGCCCCTTACTCAATTGGGCGATGCAGCTTACGCTCTATTTGGTACTCACCACTGCTGATCGACTTTGGTAGGCTCACGCCGTGAGCTTTGTCTGCGCGTCGCGAGCTTTGCGCAGCGCGTGGTCGGTGAGAGTCATGGAGGTCCAGTCATGGATCATGTCCAGACATCCAACGCGGATTGCCACAGCCCTGCACTCTCCGGTGGTATCCGAAGATTCTCGGCCGTGGCGGCGTTGTTTCATGACTCCCGGAAGAGGTCACGCGGCGCTGCGATAAGCCTTATCCCGTTCTGCCTGATCCTGCTATTTGGCGCCCCAGCAAAGAGTCAATCGGAGACTGACGACAGGCTCGCCCCTCAAGACACTGTCGAGCTAAAGGTCTCGGGGTGGGATGCCTTGCGAGGCGGCATCACGGAGGGCGTAGAGCTCAACGGTGCTTTTACGATCGGTGCAACCGGGACGCTGGATCTTCCGGGGATTGGGCACGTTCCGGCTGCGGGTCTGCGTGAGAGTGAATTGGCAAGGCTGATTACCGATCGCTTACAGGCCAGAAGTGGTTTCGACACCCGTCCCGTCATGACCGTGCAGCGCACGCAGTCGGCAGCGTCGTCGGGCGGCGCCAAAGCCGAGGGGCACCCGGCTGGGGCGCCGCCAGACGTGAGCGGTTCTCGCCCATTGGTGGAGGCTGCCGCGACCGGGCTAGGAGGGGAACGATCCAAGACGGACGCGTCACTGCATGAACTATCGGCCGTTCGCGAGGAGCTTGAGGCCGCTCGCCAGCAGGCGTCTGCAGATCGTCAGTCTGCAGACAGGGTCGAGCGGGTTCTTCGCAGCGAACTGGACGCGGCGCGAGACGAACTTGATGACATGCGGCGCGTCACAGCCGACGCAGGCGTGCGTGAGCGTGCGGTCGCCGAGGCGACGACTCTTCAAGGACAAGCCCTTGAAGACCAGAAGCAAAGAGCCGAACGGCTCGCGCAGGGTCTGGCTGTGGCGCAGCGCGAAGTCGAAAGCTTGCAAGTCAAAGCCGCCCTCGCGATCCGCGAAAAGGCCGCCGCACTCGGCGCGCACCAGGCTGCGGAAGCTTCCCTGTATGGAGCGAGACGCGCGCTTGACGAGGGGCGGGAGACGATCGAACGCCTCGAACGCGATCTTGCCGCGACGCAACAATCTCTCGACGCTCTTGAGGCCAACGGAAAACTGGCTGCCGCTGCACAAATGGCAGATATTCAGGACCGCCAGGCTGCTGAGGCCGCTGCAAAGCGAGCCGGCGAAGCGCTGGCATTGGAACGTGGGAGAGCAGATGCTCTCGGGCGCGATCTCGATGCCACTCGCCAGGATCGCGACGCGGCAAAAGAGGAAGTCGCCCGGCTCTCTGCTGCTTTGGGGCAACAGCGCGAAAGGGCCATTGGCCTGACCCGCGACCTCGTTGCGGCGCGCAACGAAACCGACATCCTGAAAGCTCGCACTACGCCTCGCGATCAGCGCATCGAGCCTGCTCCCAAAGCGCCTGCCGGTGATCGCGCAGGCCCCCGTACCAGTGCACTTACAGGGAAACGGGCTAGATCAGCCCATGAGCCCGAGGGGCGAGAAATCCGCAAAGTGGCGGTCCGCAAGTCGCCGCAACCTGTTCGGCTGACGACGATTGGCCTTCCCGCCGCGTTGCTCCCGACGCGGGCGCCATTGCGCACGGCACAAGGATTATGGTGATGCGCAAGTATCCAGCTGCCGTATTGGCGATCGCAGTTGCGATCGGGCCTGCTTCGGCTCTTGCTGATGGCCTTGGAGGCAAAGTCGGTGGTATCGGGGTCGGCGCCCGTGTGGGCGGCGGCTCGAACGGCGCCTCCGTCGGTGTTGGCGCGAGCGTCGACGGTGTCGGAGGAGCAAACGTTGGAGGGTCGGTCGGCGCGAGCGAGGGATCGGCGGGCCTTGGAGGCAACGTCGGTGGTATTGGGGTCGGCGCCGGTGTAGGCGTCGGTTCGAACGGCGCCTCCGTCGGTGTCGGCGCGAGCGTCGACGGAATCGGGGGAGCCAATGTTGTAGGCTCGGTCGGCACGAGCAACGGATCGCTTGGCGCCAACGTTGGAGGCGGTACCAACGTCGGCGGCGTAGGCGGCCTTTCGGCAAGCCCCAGTGCTGGAGACGAATCCGCCGGTGCTGGCGCCGCTCCGGGCAGTACGGCAAATAGTCGAGCGAGCGCGGCGTCGGGGGCTGCCACAGGGCCAGCGAGTGTCAGCGCCGGCAAGAAGAAGGCCGCCATAGTCGTGACCAAGGGCGTGCGACACGCAGTAGCCCTGCCGCGCAGCCTCCGGCCTTCCAAAGGTGGTCGCGACAGGCAAAGCACCACAGGTTATCCCTTACGGCCTCAGGCGCCGTTAAAGGTGATACCTGGCACCCCGCCCGCCGTGGTTCGCGTCTGCCGTCAGGCGATCATGTCGGCTGCGAAGCCACTTGGTGCCGTGAGTGTGCACGCAGCCAGCGCAGGTACCCTGCGCCGGCACCGTCGCGGTGCCCTCACCGCACCAATCGAGGTGCGCATAGACTATGCAAGACAAGGCGGCATCGAAGTTCGACAGGCGCGGGTTGGATGTCGCCTCGACGCGGCGGGACAGGTCGTCGCGGTGACATAGGTTTGACGAACCTGGCGGGTGTCCGACGTCTCACTACCAGACGATAGGGCCGCGTCCATTCGCCAAAGCGTCCGAACATCCGGCTTGCCTGCTCGTAGCGCTCAGGAGTGGCATTGACACATGCGCGGCTCCGGTCCCAGCCGGCCCTGACGGCTCGGCGGAGCGCACTGCGCGATCCTAACCAGGTGTGTTCGCCTTGACGACCTTTTGGCATTCCGGCGTCAGCTCGCTGAAATGTTCCGTCAGACATTGAATGACGCGGCCGCCGCCTGGCTCCACGCCTTTGCAGAATTTTTCGAAGTTCGCTTGGCAAGCCTCACGTTCGGCCGCTGTCTGCGCCTGAGCCGCAAGCATCTGAACGGCTAGGAAAACCACGCTCAAGGCAATTCGCATGACAAACCCCTCCAAAATGGCTAACATTCAATCAAAATACCGTGAAGTGTTGAGGGGGGTCAAATGCTTTTGGTATCGCGCATTGCGCTGGCCGTAACTTTGCTTGCGGCGACGGCACTGCTTTCAGCATGCAACAAGCAAAATGCCTATGTCCCGCCGCCGCCGCCCAAGGTCGACGTGGCGCTGCCGCTCAAGCAGACGGTAACGCCCTATCTCAACGAGACGGGGAATACGGCCGCCATCAATTCGACGCCATTGATTGCCCGGGTGGCGGGCTTCATCCAGGAAATAGACTACAAGGACGGCGACCGCGTCAAAGCGGGCACCCGACTGTTCCTTATCGAGCCTGAACCTTACCAGTTGGCGCTTGAACAGGCCCAGGCTGGCCAGACGTCGGCCGATGCCTCCGTCAAACAGTCCAGCGCCGACCTGAAGCGGCAACAGGATTTGCTCGCGCAGAAGGTAATTTCGGCGTCCACGTTGGACCAGTCTGCCGCTGCCGCTGCGGTCGACGTGGCCAAGCAGCAGCAGAACGCCGTTGACGTCAAGCAGGCGCAACTCAACCTGAGCTACACCGAAGTCAAGGCGCCATTCGACGGCATCGTCACCGCCCGCCAGGTATCGGTCGGCGAGTTCGTAGGCACTGGCAGCACTTCCGACCTCGCAACGATCGTCCAGATGGATCCGATATACGTCAATTTCAATGTCAGTGAGCAGGATGTGCAGCGGATCCGGGCTGAAATGGCCAAGCGTGGTCTGACAATGCAGAGTCTCAAGAAGATACCGGTAGATGTCGGCCTGCAGACCGAGACTGGATATCCGCACAAAGGAACGCTCGACTATGCAGCGCCGGCGGTATCTTCCTCAACGGGCACGCTTCTGGTTCGCGCCGTCTTGGAAAACAAGGACAATGCGCTGCTGCCCGGCTATTTCGTCCGACTGCGCATCCCGCTCGGCGAGCAGCCGGACATGTTGCTCGTACCGGATCGTGCAATCAGCAGCGACCAGAGCGGCCGCTATGTGCTTGTCGCCGGAAAGGACGACACAGTCGAGCAACGCGGCGTCGAGATTGGCCAACTGGTCGGCGAGTTGCGCGTCATTACCTCCGGCCTGACAGCGGAAGACCGCGTCGTCATATCTGGCTTGCTGACAGCCCTGCCGGGCCAGAAGATCGAACCGACCGTGAAGACCCTCCAGCAAACTCCGGCCAATGGTGCTGGCCAATGATCTCCAAATTCTTCATCGAACGACCCGTTTTGGCGAATGTCATTGCCGTCCTTATCGTCGTCGTTGGCATCGTCTCGCTCTTTGCGTTGCCGGTAGCGCAATATCCCGACGTGGTTCCACCGACCGTTTCGGTAACCACCCGTTATCCGGGCGCCAGCGCGCGCACGGTCATCGACACCGTCGCACTGCCGATCGAGCAGCAAGTCAATGGCGTCGAGAACATGCTCTACATGCAGTCCTTCGCTGCCTCCGACGGCAGCTACAACCTGACCGTCACTTTTGCCATCGGTACAGATCTGGACCTGGCCCAGGTGCTTGTTCAGAACCGGGTCTCTGCCGCCATGGCCGGGCTGCCCCAATCAGTGCAGGTGCAGGGCGTCAACGTGCAGAAGAAGTCGACCTCCATCCTCGAG
>NZ_JBFULQ010000422.1:0-4882 GCF_054049815.1 Mesorhizobium sp. P5_C1
CCTCAAGCATGAACAAAATTTAATCGAAAGAGACACGAGATAGCCGGCAAAGCGTCATTGGCGGGCCATCATCGTGTCCCTATTTATGGGGCGCGGGTACGGCATTCGAGGAGACGACGGATGAACGACAGCATCAGCACCCTGGACGAGCTTTTGAGCGATCCGATGGTCCTGCTTGTGATGGAGCGCGATCGTGTGCGCCCCGAACAGGTGCGCATGCTGCTCGAACGGGTTCGCCGGACTTCCGTCGACGAGCCTATGGTGCCGCCGGCCCATATGGTGGCCAAAAGCTGTTTCCAGCAATGGCTGCTTACTTAGCTACGGTCAGTTGGAGCTGGCCGGCAAATAGCTGTAATGGCTGCGGAAATAGGCGATTCTGAAGCCCAGGCGCGCGTAGTTGCGATAGGCAGGGCCGTCGCGCTCCTCGTGCGGCGCCTCGATGTCGGCGACGAACAGTTTCGCGCCGGCCGCAATCCCGTCGCGCACCAGCGCTTCCCCAAGCACCGCGTCGAGATCGAAGCTCGGCGCCATGACGCCGGGCACCGGCGCGTCGATGCCGCTCCAGGCCGCGCCGTCGGGCCCGATGAACAGCGAGCGCACCGCCACCACCGCGCCGTCCCGCTTGGCCATGTAGTGATGCCAGCCCTTTCGGCCGACCAGAGCCATCAGCCATGGTGAGGTGGGCAGCCGGTAGCGGCTGTCGATGAAGCCGGCCCATTCGCTTGCCGATGCCTTCGTCACACGTTCTACTGAAACCCCTTCAGCCGTGAAGAGCGGCTCGGATGACAGCGGTTCTGCCCCGCGATAAATCCGCTCCCAGCCGCCCTGGCGCTGCAGGCCGCGCGCCTCGAGCCAGCATCTGAGGCGCGATGGTTCAGTGTGCGGATTGACATAGAACCAGGGCCGCGAAATGCCGGCGGCGCGGTAGTGCGCCAGCAGCGCGTCGAGCTGGCTTTCGGTGGCCGGGCTGTCGACGCCGAAGTTCTTCACGCAGTTGAAATGGACGAACGGAATTGTCGTGCAGGTGGTCCAGGCGAGGCCGCCTTCTTGCGCTATCGAAAGGCCTTGGCTTGCGGCGAAATCGGCAGGCACGGCGGCGTAGAGGTCGAGCCAGGCATTCACCTCGGCGTGCTCGATAATACGGCTGAGGTCGCGCGAGACATCCTCGATCGCGATGACAGGCGGGCATGGTTCGGGCAGGGGCTGCAATTCTGACAGGGCGGTCTGCATGGCTCTCCTCCGTCATATGCCTTACAGTGTAAGATTAGCGGATTTTAATATAACCGCATGGCTTGTCAAGCGGCGCCTTACAAATCCGTAAATTGGATTCCGGGGATCGCCAGACTATGGCTCGGCGGGGATCGCCCCTCACGATTGTTCGACAGAAAGGCTCGATATGGCAGACATCTGCACCCAAGGCGTCGACACCGGCTTTGTCGGGCTGGGATTCGCCAAGGTGGCGTTCCTCGGCCTGGTGCAAGGCATCACCGAATTGCTGCCGATCTCTTCGACCGCCCATATGCGCATCGTACCGGCCGTGCTCGGCTGGCAGGATCCGGGCTCCGCCTTCTCCGCCGCCATGCAGCTTGCGGCCTTGGCCGCGGTGGTCAGCTATTTCTGGAGCGATGTCAGGGATATCCTGTTTGGTTCGCTCGACGCGCTGACGCGACGCGATTTCGCCGACCGGCATTTCCGGCTGGCGCTGTGGATCGTGCTGGCGACCATCCCGATCGTCATCGCCGGCGTGGCGCTGTCGGGCGTGCTCAACGCCTGCAACTCGCCGCTGCGCAGCCTGACGGTGATCGGCTGGGCCTGTATCGTGATGGCGATCCTTCTGGCGCTGGCCGAGATTTTTGCCAGCCACCGGCGCACCGTCGGCGAGGCATCGCTGACTGACGCGCTGCTCGTCGGCGTCGCCCAGATCGGCGCGCTGATTCCGGGTGTCTCTCGTTCCGGCTCGACCCTGACGGCCGCACTCGGGCTCGGCTTCAAGCGGGCCGAGGCGGCGCGGTTCTCGTTCCTGCTTGGGCTGCCCGCCATTGCGCTGGCCGGCCTCAAGGAGCTTTGGGAACTGCACAAGGTCCATCTCGACGCGCATGGCTGGTCGGTTCTGATCGTCGGACTGGTCGTCGCCTCGGTTTCCGCCTTCTTCGCCATATGGGGCCTGATGCGTGTGCTGGAGCGTTTTTCGGCCTGGCCGTTCGTCATCTATCGCGGCCTGCTTGGCGTCGTCCTGCTGCTATGCGTGGCGATGGGATGGCTTGCCTAGGGCTCTTTCACGGTATCGCTTGAAACGGGCTATATCCCTACCGGATCCTCCTGAACTTCGATTCCGGTACACGCATGGATTTTTTGACCCTCCTGCAATCGCTGCCGCTGCTGCTGGCGCTCGCCAAGGGCGCGCTGCCGTCGGTGGCGGCGTTCGGCATGGGATTTGGCCAATGGGTCGCTTCGCTGCCGCCATGCCGCGACTTTGCCTTTGAGGCGACCAGCTACCTCGTCTGCGAGGTCGACCCGAAACGGTATTCGATCGAACTGTTCTGGAAAGATCCGGCGGGCAAGCCGTTTCAATCGCTGCACAATCTCGATGCCTCGGAGCAGGCGGCCGGGCGCACCATGCTGTTTGCCATCAATGCCGGCATGTATCACCCGGACCTCGATCCGGTCGGTCTGTATGTCGAGCGCGGCAACGAAATGGCATCGGTGAAGACGGGATCGGGAAGCGGCAATTTTTCCCTGCAGCCGAACGGCATTTTCTACATGAGCAACGGCAAGGCCACGGTCCGCGCCACAAGGGATTTCCTGAAAAAGCGACCGCCGCTCGACTATGCGACGCAATCCGGGCCGATGCTGGTGATCGACGGCAAGCTGCATCCGAAATTCCAGGCCGACAGCACCTCGCGCAAGACGCGCGACGGCGTCGGCGTGCGGAAGGACGGCGTCGCCGTCTTTGCCATTTCGAACGGCACGGTGACCTTCCATGCCTTCGCCCGTCTTTTCCGCGATGCGCTCGGCTGCGACAACGCGCTTTTCCTCGACGGCACGATATCGAGCCTGTTCGCGCCGGCCATCGGCCGCAACGACGACTACTGGAATCTCGGGCCGATGATCGGCGTCTTCAGGAAATCCTAGCGGCTTTGCCAACCCGCTTGCCGCCGATCGCTCGCACTGGAAGCCAGATTTTGCGGCCCGGCGCGCTCGAAAAAAACTTGATTCAAACTTTATTGGTAATTTCTCGTTCATAACTCGATCTGGTTTGTCCGTCGGCTGTCGTTTTGCCCTCGGTCTGTTGTGTTTTGAGTACAGGTCCAGATGCGGATTCCGGGCGCCATCAGTTTTTTGATCGCATCGCTATGCCTTGCCGGCTGTACATCGACGGCCGGCGTCGACGCGCTGGATTTGCAGAAACCGTCGAACGAAACCACCAGTTCCGTGATACGGCCGCCCGCGCCGATCGCCGCGGCTCCGAAGGCGATGGCCAGGAGCGCGCCGAGGGCCGAAAGGGCGCCCGAGCCTGACAATGGTCTGCCTGACAATGGTCTGGAAGACGACAATGCTGCCGCCGAAAATACTCGGCCTTTCGGCCTTGCGGAAGAAGAGACGGTGTCGTTTCCGGCGCCTGAACTGCCCGACAGCGCCGAACCGCCGGTCGAGCCGGCTGCGCTCGTGTCGCCGCCGAGGCTGTTGAGCCGCGCGGCACCGCCCATGCTGGCCGGGCCGGTCACCCGTTACGGCTTTCGCGATGCCAAGCCGATCAATTTCGGCCGGTCCTCGCCCCGGCACCTTGCCGTGCACGGCGTCGACGTTTCGCGCTGGCAGGGCAACGTCAACTGGGAAAAGCTGCGCGCGCAGGGCGCCAACTTCGCCTACATCAAGGCGACCGATGGTGGCGACCATCTCGATCCGATGTTCATGAAGAACTGGCGCAATGCCGACGCCGCCGGCCTGAAGCGCGGCGCCTATCACTTCTTCTACTGGTGCCGCACTGCGGGCGAACAGGCCGACTGGTTCATCCGCAACGTGCCCAAGGTCGACGGCGCGCTGCCGCCGGTGATCGACGTCGAATGGAACGGCGAATCCAGCTGCAAGCGGCGGCCGTCGCGCGAAAAGGTGCTGGAAAAGATGCAGGTGTTCATGGACAAGCTGGAGCGCCACTACGGCCAGCGGCCCATCATCTACACCGCGCCTGATTTCTATCGCGACAATCTCCGGGGCGAATTTCTCGATTATCCGTTCTGGGTGCGCGCCGTGGCGCGGCATCCGTCGAAGGTTTACCCCGACCGCAAATGGCTGTTCTGGCAGTATTCCGGCTCCGGCCTGTCGCATGGTGTCACCGGCCGCATCGACCTCAACGTCTTCCATGGCGACGAACGGCAATGGCGCGCCTGGGCCGGTGGACGGATTTCCGTCGCCGACGCCGACTGAGGCCAGCCTATCAGGCCCGGCGTACTTCGCGCTCGCGTATGTCAGCCGTCTGGGCCAGCACCCAGTCCCGGAACACCTTGATCTTGGGCGTGTTGCGGCGGCTTTCCAGGTGGACGAGCCAATAGCCGTCGCCATCTGATCCCAGCACTTCAAATGGCTGTATCAACTGGCCCTTTGCCAGCAGGGCGCTGTAGATGTTGCGGGTCAGGATCGCGGCGCCCTGGTCGGTTAGCGCCGCCATTGCATCGTAAGCCTGCGAACCCAGGTTCGGTCCGGCCATGACGCGATCGGGCTCGAAGGGCACCCCGGCTGCTTCGAACCAGATTTTCCACCAGGGATCGTCGGCACAGCACAGCGCCACCTTGTAGAGATCCTCAGGATGGCGAATGCCACCCACGCTCTCGGCCAGTTTCGGGCTGATCATTGGCGTATAGTCCGCCTTGAACAGGTAATGGGC
>NZ_JBFULQ010000423.1:0-4868 GCF_054049815.1 Mesorhizobium sp. P5_C1
TCGGAGGCCGAGCTCATCGCCGCGCATTGCGGCGACGGGGTTGTCCGCATCGAGCCGCGCGTCAACGATCTCCTGACCGGCCTCGAAGCCGTCGGCGAAGTCATGGCCTTGACCCGCAACGAAAGTGCGGTGCACGAGAAGATCGGCGTCTACGACAAGATCGTCACCGGCAACCACAATGCCATGGTGCTCGGCGAAAACATCGATCTGCGCATCTTCCCGAAAGTCTGGGCGCACGGCTTTGCCGTGGAAAAGCGCGATGGCGACGACATTCGCCGCAGCCTGCAGTTCTTCGACGCGGCGGGCGAGGCGGTGCACAAGGTGCATCTGCGGCCTGCCTCCAGTCTCTATGCCTACCAAAAGCTGGTCGCCGCGCTCGAATCGTCGAACCAGGAGCCGACGATCGACATTTCTGGACACGTCCCCGACGACGAGGTCCATGGCGGGGAAACCACCGCCAATCTTGACGATTTGCGCGACCGCTGGAGCCGGCTGACCGACGTGCACCAGTTCTTCGGCATGCTGAAGACGCTGAAGCTCAGCCGCCGGCAGGCGGTGCGTATGGTCGGCCAGGACTATGCCTGGCGGCTCGACAATGACGCCGTCCGCGCCATGTTCCATCATGCCGCCGAGGGCGAGATGCCGATCATGTGCTTTGTCGGCAATCGCGGCTGTATCCAGATCCATTCCGGTTCGGTCAAATCCATCAAGCCGATGGGGCCATGGATCAACGTACTGGACGAGACCTTCCACCTGCACTTGCGAACCGACCACCTCCATGAGGTCTGGGCGGTGCGCAAGCCGACCAAGGACGGTCACGTCACCTCGCTCGAAGTCTATGATGCCGACGGCAAGATGATCATCCAGTTCTTCGGCAAACGCCACGAAGGCGAGAGCGAGCGCGACGACTGGCGATTCCTGGCGGAACACCTGCCGCGCATCCCTAGCCCGACCGCAGCCTGAGGATGATACCTATGGTTTCCTTTTCCAGACTGGCGCCTGTTCTCAGGCTGGCGCTTGGACCGGCAATCGGTCTCTCCCTGGCTTTTGTCGCCTTGCAACCCGGCAACGCCGCCGAGGGTGCGACCGTCTTTGCCGATCGCTCGAAGATAGTTGCCATTGGCGGCTCCATCACCGAGATCGTCTACGCGCTCGGCGAGGAGAAGCATCTGGTGGCTCGCGATTCCACCAGCCGGTATCCGAAGGCCGCACTTGATCTGCCTGATGTCGGCTACATGCGCCARCTGTCGCCGGAAGGTGTGCTGTCGGTCAACCCGACCGGCATCCTTGCGCTGCACGGCAGCGGTCCCAGGGAAGCCGTCGATGTGCTGAAGAAGGCGAGTGTCCCGTTCATCGAAGTGCCCGAACACTATAGCCACGAAGGCATCCTGGAGAAGATCCGCATCGTCGGCAAGGCACTCGGCGTCGACGCCAAGGCCGAGGTGCTGGCCAGGGAGCTTGATGCCAAGCTCACCGCGGCCGAAAAGCAGACGGCCTCGATCAAGCAGCGCAAGCGCATCCTGTTCGTGCTGTCGATACAGGGCGGCAAGATCCTGGCCGCCGGCAGCGAGACCGCCGCCGATGGCATGGTCAAGCTGGCGGGCGGGGGCAATGCCGTGGAAGGCTTTTCCGGCTACAAGCAAATGTCCGACGAGGCGATCATCACCGCCAGGCCGGACGTGATCCTGATGATGAGCAATGCCGGGCCTCCGGTATCGGACGACGAATTGTTCGCCAATCCGTCCATCGCCTCGACGCCGGCGGGTGCCGCACGCAAGCTGATCCGCATCGACGGCGCCTATCTGCTCGGCTTCGGGCCGCGCACGGCCGATGCTATCCACGATCTCGCCGTCTCGCTTTATGGCGGGCAGGTCACGGATTGAGCGGGCAGATCATGGTCGATCAATCAATGGCCGGCCCGGTGAAGGTGATGGCGGGTGCATCCGACGGCGATCGCTCGGATCGCGCCCGCATCGTCACTCTTCTCCTGTGCCTGGGGCTCGTCATCGCCGTGCTTTTGTCGCTGACGTCCGGAGCATCGGACGCATCGGCCGTCAATGTCATCAGCGACTGGCTGTTCGGCACCGTGCCTGATAACGCCGCGTTGAGGGCCCGCGACAGCCTGATCGTCTACGACATCCGCCTGCCGCGCATCATCCTGGGCATGCTGGTCGGCGCAGCACTTGCCGTCTCCGGCGCTGTCATGCAGGGGCTGTTCCGCAATCCGCTCGCCGATCCCGGCCTGATCGGCGTTTCGGCCGGGTCCAGCCTCGGCGCGGTTGCCGTCATCGTGCTCGGTGCCACGGTGCTGGCGCCGGTGACGGCCTGGTTTGGCACGCTTGCGCTGCCATTGGCGGCATTCTGTGGCGGGCTCGCCACGACATTGGTGCTCTACCAGGTTGCCACGCGACGGGGACAAACCTCGGTTGCCACCATGCTGCTCGCCGGCATCGCGCTGGCGGCGCTTGCCATGGCGCTGACCGGCATCCTGATCTTCATGGCCGACGACCGCCAGTTGCGCGACCTGACCTTCTGGCAACTCGGATCGCTCGGTGGCGCGACCTGGGCGAAGATCGCTTCGGTCGGACCGATCATCATGCTGGCGCTGGTGGCGATGTCGTTCCTGGCGCGCGGCCTCAACGCACTGGCGCTGGGCGAGGCGACCGCCGGCCATCTCGGCATTCCGGTGCAACGGCTGAAGTACACGGCCATCATCGGTGTCTCGGCGGCGGTCGGTGCATCCGTCGCCGTCAGCGGCGGCATCGGTTTCGTCGGCATCGTCGTACCGCATTTGCTGCGGCTGCTGATCGGTCCCGACAATCGCTACCTGCTGCCGGCATCGGCGCTGCTCGGCGCCTCGCTGCTGCTGCTGGCCGACGCCGTCGCGCGCACCATCGTGGCGCCGGCTGAATTGCCGATCGGCATTGTCACCGCGATCGCCGGTGCGCCGTTCTTCCTGTCGATACTGCTGCGCAAGCGCGGCGTCGTTGATTTGTGATTTAGGGACCTGTGAGGCTCGGATGATCGAGGCAAGGGATGTTTCCGTGGCGATCGCCGGCAAGCACATCGTTGCCGGTGTCGATTTCGCCGCACGCCCCGGCGAAGTGGCGGCAATCGTCGGCCCCAATGGGTCCGGCAAGACGACCTTCCTCAAGGCGCTGTCCGGCGAACTCGCCTACACCGGACATGTCGTCCTCAACGGCGGCGACCTCTCGGCGATGAAGCCGGTCGAGATCGCCGTCCATCGGGCCGTGCTGCCGCAGGCGACGACGCTGTCGTTTCCGTTCACGGTGCGGGAGGTGGTCAAGCTTGGCCTTGTCGGCGGCCGCTCGGGCGTCTTGCCGGGCGAGGACGCGCGGCTGCCGGAACGGGCGCTGGCGCGTGTCGACCTCGATGGTTTTGCCGGGCGTTTCTACCAGGAGCTTTCGGGCGGCGAGCAGCAGCGTGTCCAGCTTGCGCGCGTGCTGTGCCAGGTCTGGGCGCCGGTGCTCGACGGCAAGCCGCGCTATCTGTTCCTCGATGAGCCGGTTTCCAGCCTCGATATCAAGCACCAGCTGATCATCATGAACATCGCCCGCGACTTCGCCAGAAGGGGCGGCGGCGTGGTCGCCATCCTGCACGACCTCAATCTGACGGCCATGTTTGCCGACCGGATTTTTGTCATGCATCGCGGCAGGCTTGCTGCCACCGGCTCGCCACGGGCCGTGCTGAGCGACGACCTGATCGAAAAAGTGTTCGACTGCCGGCTCAGGGTCGGCGTGCTGCCGGCCGGCGACATGCCGTTCGTATTGCCGCAGTCGACGGT
This sequence comes from Mesorhizobium sp. P5_C1, assembly GCF_054049815.1. Taxonomy (NCBI): domain Bacteria; kingdom Pseudomonadati; phylum Pseudomonadota; class Alphaproteobacteria; order Hyphomicrobiales; family Phyllobacteriaceae; genus Mesorhizobium; species Mesorhizobium sp. P5_C1. The sequence continues at coordinate 3,806 of NZ_JBFULQ010000423.1, forward strand.
CTGTTGATACTCAGGTGAGGCGGCCTGCGAATGGCGGTTTCCTGCGCTTCCGGTACTCACGTACCCGAAAGTACGCTCCGTTCGTTCTCGACTCAGCGTGACCTGAATCTCAACGGACCTAATCAGACTCGGGAGACTTGCTCAGGCAGCAGGTGCGCGGCGCTCCACCAGCATGTCGATACCGAGCAGGTTGCGCACATTCGGCCGCGCCGCCACGAGATCGGCGATCGTGTAGCGCTCCAGCACCGCGAAGAACGCGTTCAGCGCCTCGCGCAATGCCGAGTTCAGCGCACAGCTGTCGACCAGCGGGCATTCGGCGGCATCGTTCTCGAAGCATTCGGCCATGGCGAAGCTCTCTTCGGTCACGCGCACGACATCGAATAGGCTGATGGACTCAGCGGCACGGCCAAGCCTGACGCCGCCATTCCTGCCACGCACGGTCTCGACCAGGCCGTGCTCGACCAGCGGCTGYAGGATCTTGAACAGGAACAACTCCGACACCGAATAGGCGGCCGCGATCTCGGGGATGCGGCTCAATCGATCATTGTYGGCGGCACAATACATCAGGATGCGCATGGCATAGTTGGTCTGGCGCGTAAGCCGCATTTTGTCCTCACAACGCGCTGGTGCGGTAGAACCACGCCAGATTTCAAAACTTTACTGATGCGGCTTTGACTCCGAAATTTCGGATTCGCCACATTGGCCTGGGCGGAATATGGCCTATACCTTGGAACAATTCCAGACTAGCCAGGCACAATAGATGAACATTCTCGTCAACTTTGTGTGTGCATCCGAGCAAGGTGCGAGCGAAACCGGCTGTAACGGGCATTTCGCCTGATGAAACACTAAATAGGCCCGAGATTGACGAGGAGCAGCTCATCCATGTCACAATCGGTCCAGTCGCTGGCGCCTGTCCGTTTCGATGCCGACGCGGAGGCCAGGCTTTCCGCCTTGCGGTGGACAAAGTTTATCGCGGCGGCGGCGCTGGCGCTTTGCGTGCTGGTGTTYGCGCTCGCCAAATCGTTCGAGCACATCTATCCGTGGCTCGGCTTCGTCGCGGTCT
>NZ_JBFULQ010000424.1:0-4860 GCF_054049815.1 Mesorhizobium sp. P5_C1
CTATTGCCCATGGTGCTTGGTCTCGATCTCTGGGATCGCATTCCGTCAGGTCGTTTCCACCGTGGGCATTTCGAGCGCCTGGCCTGTTCGCGGCACGAGAAGTTCCGCTATGTCCACGACCTTCAATCTGTCGGCCACGCCGAGCGCATCGATCGCGGCGGTGTACATCACCTTGTCCTTCGGGCAGGCGACGACGAAATAGGCGATGTCGCCCAGGCTCAGCGCTTCACGGATGCGGTTCTCGCTCGGCCGCTCGGTCACGCCGTCGTCGCCTTGCCAGATGCGGCCGCCGCCGGCGCCGCAGCAGAAGGAATTCTCGCGGCAGCGCGGCATGTCATGAAGCGTATAGCCGGCGGCGCGGATCAGCTCGCGCGGCGCATCGAAGCCGCCATTGTAGCGCCCAAGATAGCAGGGATCGTGATAGGTGACCCTGGCGCCGTCGGCGACGTGCAGATCGAGTTTTCCCGCCGCGATAAGTTCCGCCAGCAGCGCCGTATAGTGCAGCACCTCGAACGCCACACCGAAATGCTGATAGTCGTTCTTCAGCGCATTCAGGCTATGCGGATCGGTGGTCATGATCCGCTTGAAGCTGCACGCCTTGATCTCGTCGATGTTGGACTGCGCGAGCGTCTCGAACAGACCCTCTTCGCCGGCACGCCGCACATCGTTGCCGCTGTTGCGCTCGGCATCGAAGAGAATGCCGAAGTCGACACCGGCCGCGGTCAGCAGTTCTGCAACCTTGCGGGTGATTTCCTGAACGCGCGGATCGTAGGACGCGTAGTCTCCTACGAACCACAGAACGTCGACGGGTTCCTCGCGCGCGTCCTTGACCGGAAAGCCGAGCTCCCGGGTCCAGCGCGCCCGCATCTTGGAAGGCTTGCCCATGGAATTGCCGAGACGGGTCAGGTTCGATAGCGCCTCCTGCAGACCGGGGCTGACATGGCCTTCGTCGACCAGATGACGGCGCATGTCGATGATCTTGGGCAGATGTTCGATCTCGACCGGGCATGCCTCCATGCAGGCACGGCAGGTGGTGCAGGCCCACAGCGTCTCCTCGGAAATCACCCCGCCGACCAGCAGGGCCGCCGATGATCCTGCGGCAAGCGCGTCGCGCATGTCGGTGATCAGCAATTTCGGGCTGAGCGGCAGACCGGCCGCATAGGCTGGGCAGACCGCCTGGCAACGGCCGCATTCGGTGCAGGACAGAAGGTCGAGCTGCTGCTTCCAGTCGAACTGCCCCAGGCTGTCGATGCCTGGAGTCTCACGCGCTTCCGGGACCGCGGGCGCCAGGCCGCGCGGTTCGAGGCTGCGGAAGTAGATGTTGGGCGCGGCAAGGAACATGTGCCGGTGCTTCGAACCGGGGATATAGACAAGGAATGCCAGAATGGCGCCGATGTGAACCCAGTAGAACAGCTCTTCGCCCGCATGCGCCGACATGCCGGCACGATCGAGCAGTCCTGCCAGCGCTGACGCGACCGGCCGCCACGAGCCGTCGGCGCCACCGACTATGCGCGCGGCCGCCTCAAGCAGCAGAGACGCCACGATCAGGACGATCAACACATAGATGATTGCCGCATCACTGCCGCTCGAGCCGTCGAAACGGGCAGGCCGCAGCACGTAACGCTGATAGAGTGCAAGTCCGACGCCGACCAGCATCAGCACCGAAAAGATATCCTGCAGAGCGGCAATCCAGGTTTCGCCACCGATGGGCGCAAGTGAGAACCCGGGAAACAACCGCGAGCCGAAGGCATCGATCGTGGCGGTGAACAGCACGAAGAACGAAATGAAGATGATTGCGTGAAGCACGCCGGAAAGCGGCTTGCGGACCATTTTCCGGTGCATGCCGATGGCGACCATCACGCCCTGGAGACGCAGCATCGGGCGGTCGAAGCGGGCCGCTGCCGGTGCATTGGCAAGAGCAACCGCGTAACGGCGCGAGCGCCAGACCGTCAACGCGAGTGCTGTGATGACCAGGATCCAGAGTGGCAGGGTCGATGCCATCTCAACGGCCAGAGCCGGCCCGCAGCCTGTCGCTCAGATTGGCGACGAGATCGAACAGGTCACAGGTCGCGCCGTAATGCGCGACATTGAAAATGGGTGCCTTCGGATCGGTGTTGACTGCAATGATAAGGTCGGCCTGCGACATGCCTTCGAGATGTTCGGGCGCACCGGACACGCCGAGCGCCAGATAAAGCTTCGGCTTGACCTTCTGGCCGGATTTGCCGACTTGGCGCAGCTTTGGCAGCCAGCCATTGTCGACGACCGGACGGCTGCCGGCGATCTCCGCCCCCAGCATCGTCGCCAGATCGCGCGCAAGGTCAATGCTTGCTTCGTCGCCGATGCCTCGGCCCACGCACACGATCCTCTCGGCCGTCGTCAGATCGACGTCGGCATAGTCGGGCACGTCGATGGCCACCATCTTCACCTTGCCGCCGGCGAGCACGGGTTCGGCATCGATCGTCTGCACGTTCACGGCGGCGATCGGGCCTGGCGCTGCCTCCGCGAAGGCACCTGGGTTGATCATCAGAATGGCGGGCAGCGGCACTTCGCATTCGGCGAGTATCTTGCCGCCATACATCTGCGCGACGACCGTCAGGCTTTCGCCACGCCGCTTGATTTCATTGACATAGGAGACGAGCGGCCAGCCGGTTCGCGCCGCGATGTCGGCTGCCACGTCCAGTCCGTTTGCCGAATAGGGAATCAGGACCAGGCCAGGGCTCTCGGCGGTGATGACATCGCGCAGAAGCAGCGCGTAGGTCTCGGCCGGAATAACATCCGATTTTGTGGCCCGGACCACTATCAGGCGATCGGCGGCACCGAAGGAAGCGGATGCGCCTTGTGCGTCACCGCCGGCGAAAAAGGCGACGACCTCGTCGCCGGCCTGGGCGAGCGAACGCGCCGCCGCGATCATTTCGAGGGAGAAGGCTTCGATCTTGCTGGAGTGGCCTTCGGTACAGGCAATCAATTTCATGGCTTAGTTCCTCGCCAGGCCCTTGGCTGCCAGGATGCTGACCAGCCGATCCGCGACTGTCTCGGCATTGCCGCCGAGGTTCTCGCCGGAGCCGCCCTGGACTGGCAGACGCAATGTGATGATCCCGGCGGAACGCTCGAAGCCTGACGATTCGGGCGTGGCGCGGCCGATGGGCGTTTTGGATGCTTCGCGAAGCTTGCTGCCGGAGACATAGCGTGGCGCCTTAGACGCTGTCTGAACGCCCAGTACCGCCGGCGTGGCCAACTCATAGGTGACGGCGACACCTGCGCCGCGCTCTTGCGTGACCCCAAGCACTGCGCCGTTCGCAACGATACGGTTGGTTCCCGACACATGCGGCCAATCGAGCAGCGCGCCGACATAAGGCGCGAGCTGGCCGAAGACATCCTCGCTCGATTGAACGCCGCTCAGAACCAGGTCGGCCGACTTTGCCCGCGCCATCGCCGCGATGGAAGCCGCGATTTCGCGTGAGGAGATCATGGCGTCCTCCTCGGATTGAAGCGCCACGACTTCGTCGGCGCCGCGCGCGGCAGCCATCTGCAAGACACGGTTGGCGCCCTCGCCAATGGCCACCGCCGTCACCTTCGCACCGACGGCTTCCTTGAGCAGGATTGCTTCCTCGAGGGCATGATCGTCGAAATCGTTGAGCTGGAAATCCAGCCATTCCCGATCGATGCTGCGCCCGTCCTCGGCGAGCTGCAGCTCGCCCGCGGAATCCGGGATCATGCGCAAGACAACAAGAATATTCACGGCCTCTCCTCCGACGGAACGCACCTCAAGCGCCCGGCACCGGTTGCTAGATAAGTCGTATTCTTCGCCGTCCCCAATGGCGAAAAGGGTAATAGCAGCTATTACAAGACGGCAGATTGACGATCGTGGGTAATCGACTGCTAATTTGCGTCAAATCGCTTTCAATCGAATTTTCCTGAATTGGAGGGTATCAGGAAGATAGCCGTGCGATTTGCCCGGGGTATAAGCATATATTCTTTGTTTATACTGTCCCGCGTGCACGAATTTCTGAGGAGAATTTTAAGCGCTCTGTCGAGCGTTCAGGAGGAGGAACCAATGTCAATAAAGAGCATCCTAGACCACAAGATATCACGCAAAAGCTTCATCAGGGGTATGCCGGCCGCCGCCGCGGCGATCGCCGCCGTGCCGGGGCTCCAGCTTGCACAGGCCACCCCGGCCGCCGCGGCTGAAGCCGAAACCAAGCCCGGCTACTATGGTGCGCCACGCACCTGGATGTGGAACCCCAATGCCAACAGCATGGTCGACACGTCGAAGTGGAAGAAGGCGGGTCCCTATACGATCGGCTTTTCCAATGCGTCGATTTCCAATGCCTGGCGCGTCGCCTTCCAGCATGGCGTCCTCTGGTCGGCCGGCCAGCATCGCGACGAGATTGCCCATCTTCTCGTCACCGACGCCAATGACGACCCTTCCAAGCAGATCGCGGACATCCAGGATCTGATCAGCCAGGGAGTCGACATTCTGCTCATTGCGGCCTCGACCGAGGACGCGCTCGATTCCGTCGTCGGCCGCGCCACGGAACAGGGCATTCCCGTCGTCATGGTCGATCGCAAGGTGAAGACGCCGGCAAACTACATCACCTACGTCACGGCATCCGATTGGGCGCTGGGCCGTCTCGAGGCACAGTGGCTGTGCGAGACGCTGGGCGGCAAGGGCAACATCGTCATGCTGCCAGGCATCGCCGGATCCAGCGTCGCGGAAATCCGCATCAAGGCGAACGAGGAAGTGTTCTCCAAGTTCCCCGGCATCAAGGTGCTGGAAAAGCAGTATTGCGACTGGAATCCGGCCACCGGCAAATCGGTGATGGCCGCGCTGATCCAGAAGCACGGCAAGGCCATCGACGG
>NZ_JBFULQ010000425.1:0-4854 GCF_054049815.1 Mesorhizobium sp. P5_C1
ATATTGGCCAATGAGAAGATCATCGCGCCCGGCGATAGGAAGTCCGGCGGCGGCAGGTTGAACGCCTTGGCCATCTGCGTGAACGGGCCGAAGGTGGGGCCGTACAGATAACCCCAGATGATCGTCGCGATCACGCTCGGCACAGCGTAGGGGAGGAAGAAGCCGAGCCGGCAGACTCCCTTGGCATAGACCTGACCACGATCGAGCACGATGGCGAACAACAACGCCAGGGCCAGCATGATCGGCACCTGCACGATGCCGAACAGAACGAGGTTCCACACGCCGCCCCAGAATTTGGCGTCGTCCGCGACCTTGATGTAGCTGGCTGCACCCGCGAACTGCCGTCCGCCCACCAGCGTGTCGCGGTAGAGGCTCATGTAGAACGCATAGACCAGCGGCGCGACGATGAAGGCGATAAACAGCAGCATGAAGGGCGCCAGGAACAGATAGGGCGCGAGCTTTCGTGACGTAAAACCGCCCAATCGCGCTGGGCGCGTCGGTGCGGTTGGCGAATTCGACATTGCCATGGGTCCCCCGTCCGGCAAGATGAAGAGATCGGGCGCGCCGATCAAGGCGCGCCCGGCCGGTGCCCGGGAGGAGTTAGGCCACGGTGAAGCCTTGGTCCTTCGCGTAGGTAACCACGGCGTCCTGGACGCGGTCGAACGCATCCGAGAGCGTGCCCTTGCCGCTGATCGAGGCGCCGAATTCATCGGACATCGACTGGTAGAGGAAGCCTTGGAACGGGCTCCACTCAAACGGYGCCACGGCACTCGCCGATTTGGCAAACACTTTGTTCACCTCCTGGCCGCCGAAGAATTCCGGCTTGGCGCTCGCCCATTCCGGGCTCGACAGCAGCGCGTTGGTGCAGGGGAAGAAGTTTTGCTTGGTGGTGTAGAGCTTTGTGGCTTCGGGATTCGTGTTCAACCAGATCGCGACTTCGGCGGCCTCGGGCAGATGCTGGGTCGCTTTCATCACGGCCAGCGATGAGCCACCCCAAGCGCCAGTCACGAACTTGCTCGCGTCCCACTGCGGCAGATCGGCGGCACGCCATTTGCCCACGCTGGTCTTGGCGACCGAGGTCAGGAACAGCGGACCCCAGCCCGCAGCGAGCCAGGTGGCATAGCGACCCGAGTCGAGGCCGGTGTACCACTCATTGTTGAAGCCCGGCTTGGTCTCGATAACACCCGCGGTGATAAGGTCCTGCCAATAGGCGGCGAAGTCCTTAGCAATCTTGTCGTTGATCCTGATCACGAGCTTGTCGCCATCGCGGCTAACCGGCTTCCAGCCCATCGGCCACAACAGACCCAAGACCCAGTCGGCGTTGGCTCCGAACGGCGCGTCGGTCATGAACACAGTCGGATCGGCCGCATGGATCTTCTTGCCCGCATCGGCAAACTCGGCCCAGGTGGTGGGCGGCGTGATCCCATGCTTGTCGAAGATGTCCTTGCGATAGAGCATCGCCATCGGACCGTAATCCTGCGGCGTGGCGTTGACCACATCGCCCATGGCGACCTGCGCCCATAGGCCTTCGGGGAACTCGCCCTTATGGGCATTGGCGTACTGGCCGATGTCTGCGAGGGCGTCGACCTGGCGGAAGCTCTCGAGGTGCTGGTATTCGATCTGGGCGACGTCCGGCAGGCCGCTGCCCGCCTGCACGCCCGCGCGGAGCGCGTTATACAACGGGTCCCCCTGGCCGGGATTCACGAGTTCGATCTGGATGCCCGGATGCGCGGCGTTGAACATGTCTACCTCAAGCTGGAGATTCGGCACCCACGACCACACAAGCACCTTGACGGGCTCGGCAGCGCGAACTGCCGCAGGCAGACCCGCTACCGCAACGCTCGCACCCGCAACTTTCAAGAAGTCACGACGCTGCATCATCCGCCCAAGCGGATTGAAAATCTTCGTCATTGAAGTCCTCCCACGAAAGATACGCTCCCACACGACGCAGGGCGCGGGTTTTCTTTCAGTTAGAAACTTAATGCCGACATACAGTCGCTGTCAATTGCGATCGATTGATCGTCAGTCGGCCATCACGAGGCTGTCGGCAGGGTTGAKGGTCRTCGCATCGAGCACCAGGCGCACCGCTCCAAGCACGATGTCACGGTGCCCCAGCGCGCCTATCACGAGGCGCGGCGGGTCGTACACATTGCCCTTGATGCGATGCCGCAGCACATCGAGCACCAGATCACCGCCGCCGACGATCCGGCCCGCCAGTACGATGATTTCGGGATTCATGAAGGCAGCAACGCTGCCCACCGCCATCGTCGCATAGTCGAGCAGTTCGGTCACGACTGGCGCGATTTGGTCCGCCCGCCGGTCGGTGACGGCAGCCAGGGTGAGCTTTCCCGCCGCATACTGGGTGTTGGCCTCTTCGAGCATCTTGGTCGCCTGTTCGGGGATGCCGAAAAAGCGGAGCGATTGCTTGTCGCCTAAATGTTCGAACGGCCGCCCGGTGAGGAGGGGGTCATCGAGATACCAGCCGAGCTCGCCCGCCGCATGCGAGTGCCCGCCATAGAGCTTGCCGTCGATCACTACGCCCGCGCCGGCACCGGGCCCGATCGAGAGGCTCACGACACTGTCGGCGCCACGCCCGGCCCCGAATCCCCATTCGCCCACGGCGGCGAGGTTGCGCCCGTTCTCGATGACGATGGGCATCTGAAAATGTTCGCTGAGCCGCGCCCGCAACGGCATGTCGCGCCAGCCGAGCCCGAGCGTCAGCACTACTTCGCCCTYCGGCTGCCTGACGATCGAGGGTAGGCCAATGCCGATGCCGCGAATGGTCTGGCCGCGCGGGCGGGGAACCGCCATCAGCCGGCGGATCAGGCCGACCAGCTTCTCGAAATTGCGCTCGCCATCATCGTCGGCGGTCTCGTGCATTTCGGTCTGCACGACGCCCTCGAGATTGGCCACGGCGCCATAGAACTCGCCCTTGCCGGCCTCGATGCCGATGATCGCATGCGCCGCGCCGCGGAACTTGATGCGTGCCCGGGGACGGCCCCGGACATTAGGCTCGTCAAACCCGTCATACGCCACCAAATCCTCGGCAATCAGATCCTCGATCACCCGCATCACCGTCGGGATGCTGATGTTCAGTCGCTCGGCGAGGCTCGAAGGTGATGCCACTCCGTCGGTGCGGATCAAATCCACCACGGCCGAACGATTGAGTCGGCGTAACAGGCTCGACGTCGTGGGCTGGCGCTTCATTCATGGACCAGTTGCAAAAGGCCGGCGGACCGGCAACGAGCGTCGGCATAGACCAGAACCGTGCCAGAGTCCGCCTTTTTCTAGTTGTCGCTCCGCAGTGAAAGCTGCCGTGGTAGTCCGTTCGATGATTGCGGCGATCACCGGCGTGCGCCCGAGCCCTCCGGTGTCATTGCGCTTACTCGTGCAAATGACTGCCACCGGTTGCTTCAATCGGTTACGAGCTCGTCCGCCTTTAGCGCGGAACCGTCATCAATGACCGCTATTGGCGCAAAGCGGTCCGCACAAAGCTGGACGCAACGGTCGGCTTTCTTGCCAGTCATCCTGAAAGCTGCCAGGCCGTTAACGGCCCAAAGCCGCCACGCGGCAACGCACTGTGAGATAAACTCTGCCGCTTCCTGTTAGCCGAAATTGCAATCGGACCCGCTAACAATCGTGGTTGCGTCCTTAGAGCATCGTGGTTCAGACCGCAGGCGGATTAGAACGATCGGCTCATCGCTGCTGAAAATCGGTGACCTATATAAAGGGGCATGTCCGCGCGCCGAAAAATCAATGCAACAGCGAAGCTGATTGGAGAGTGGCCTTTAACCCCGGCTGCGACGCTTGGATCGTCCGTCAGAGCGAGGGGTATTTTTCTCGAAATACGCGCCCGCCTTCCAACAGAGTTCAGGAAACTGCTCCATATCGAGTCCCGCGTGCTCACCCTGCGCCTGTCTGAGGGCGCCGAAAATGATGTGCAGGTGGCAATGGGGATCGTATCCAAAGCACTGCAGAACATCGAAGAGCTGCCCGTAATTCCCCGTGAAATCGAGGACATTCTGACGATCTCGACGGCCGAACGGCACCGCTGGCTGAAAGATGGTCGCTTGCAGAGCGCCGGGACGAAAAAGGTGAAACTCCGCGGGCGGGCAAGGAACATCACCTTTCACGTGTTCGACCCGCGGCACGTGGAGGATGTGCTTGACCGCGACCTGGTTACGGTCTGGCGCGAACAGGACGCAGCGACAGCTGCAGACAATAGGCGGCGAGCCGCTGGGAAGGCCGCTATGAAACGCGCTCAAAGAAGCGGTCGCGGAATTGCAGCTTCAGCTGCCTATGGCCCCGATGAGAACTCGCACTCCCGTTTGCGCGGCTGGGAAGATTTTGAGAAGGACGGGCTCCTGCGCTGACAGGCCGGGCGCACAAGCAGTTTAGGACGTTTGCCTGCGCCGTGCGAGATGCGCAAGGAGGGCCGGCAAACGCATCGCATTCAGGACCCGCTTCGCGGGGACACCGCCCTTGCGCGCCATTTCGACACCCCAATGCATGTGGTCGAGCTCCCGGATCGAATGAGCGTCCGGATTGATGCTGAAGATGCAGCCCTGATCGAGTGCCTTTTGATGCCAGCGCCAGTCGAGGTCGAGTCGCCAGGGATGAGCGTTGATTTCGACAGCGATGCCGTGTTTCGCACACGCTTTGAGGACTTTGTCGACGTCGAGATCATAACCGGGCCGGCGCAACAGCTGGCGTCCGGTCATGTGCCCGATGATTGTCGTCCGAGGATTTCCGATCGCCTCGATGATACGCTCCGTCTGTTCCTTCTTTGGCAACTTGAAGCGGCTGTGCACGCTGGCGACAACGAAATCGAACTGCTCCAGGATATCATTCGGG
>NZ_JBFULQ010000426.1:0-4842 GCF_054049815.1 Mesorhizobium sp. P5_C1
GATTACGACGTTCACAACAGGGACATGCTCGGGCAGAGTGCACGACCTAACGAGCTATGGCGCGCGTTTTTCAGCAATCCGAAATCACGGTGGTGGTGCATGATTGGGCTTTCTCTGACTTTAGTCGGGGTGGGATTGTTGATGTTTTCGGGCGAAAAGCTGAGCTTGTAGATAAGAGTATGACAGGCGAGATATTCTACCTTCTCAGTAGCGTCTGGGCGCTTGCCATACTGGCCGTGTTCATCCTGGCGATCCGGTTGAGCTACCGCATCGAGGCGCGCTCGCCGGACCTGACCAACCGCAGTGGCTTTCCGCGCAAGGCGATGATGTTCCACACCATCACCAACATGAAAGTCGCGCGGGACGCCGAAACGCAAGGCTTGCGGCGGCGCATGAACAGGCTGCTGCTGATCGTTCTCGCCGGATTTGCGGTTATGTGGGCGGGTCTGTATCTGGTGCGGTCCGCCGGATGAACCTGCTGGATCATCTGCGCCGCATGGCGGGCAACAATCTCTGGTCGAACGATCGGCTGTACCGTGCTGTTCTGCAGCTCAAGCCCGGCGAATTCGCAGCCGAACGCACCAGCTTCTTCCCGTCGATCGAGGCGACGCTCAACCATATCCTTGCGGTCGATCTTCTCTATCTTGATTTTCTCGAAGAGGGTGGCGTCGGTGCTGCCGCCCATGACGATTTTGTGCCAATCGACGAGCCGCAGGCGTTGTTTGCCGCACAGGTCGCCGCGGACCGTCGCCTGGTCGCTTTTTGCGACCGGCTCTCGGCAGCCGATCTCGATCGTCAGGTCGTCACCGACCGGCGCAAGGACGGCATGATCCCAGAGCGCATCGGCGACATCCTCGCTCACGTCTTCCTGCATGACATCCACCATCGCGGCCAGGTGCACGCGATGCTCTCCGGCACGTCGGTCGCGCCGCCACAGCTCGATGAATTCCTGCTCGACTACGATAAGAAGCTGAGGAAAGAAGAGGTCGAGCGGCTGGGCCTCAAGATCTGATTTGGCGCATGACCCGAAACCAGGGTCATGCACAGTCCGCTCGACCTGAAGCCTACTCCGCCGCCTGAACCTTGATCACGCCGCGCTTGATCTGGTCCTGCTCGATCGATTCGAACAGGGCGCGGAAATTGCCCTCGCCAAAGCCTTCGTCGCCTTTTCGCTGGATGAACTCGAAGAAGATCGGCCCGATAACGGTTTTCGAAAAGATCTGCAGCAGGATCTTGGTCATGCCGCCGTCGACCACGCCTTCGCCGTCGATCAGGATGCCGTGCTTCTTCATGCGTTCGATCGGCTCGTCGTGGCCGTTCACGCGGTCATAGGACATGTCATAGTAGGTTTCCGGCGGGCCGGGCATGAACTTCAGCCCGTTCTCGGCCAGCCTGTCGGTGGCGGCGTAGATCTCGTCGGTGCCAACCGCAATGTGCTGGATGCCTTCGCCATTGTACTTCTTCAGATACTCGGCGATCTGGCTGGTCTCGTCCTTGGACTCGTTGAGCGGGATGCGGATCTTGCCGCAGGGCGAGGTGATGGCGCGGCTGACCAGACCGGTGATCTTGCCGTCGATATCGAAGAAATGGATCTGCTTGAAGCCGAACAAATTGCGGTAGAAATCCCACCATTTGTCCATCTGGCCGCGATAGACATTGTGGGTGAGGTGGTCGAGAAAATAGAAGCCGACGCCTTGCGGCCGCGGATCGCGCGCGCCGAGCCACTCGAACTCGGCATCGTAGGCCGAGCCCTTCTTGCCATAGGTGTCGATGAAATACAGCAGCGAGCCGCCAATGCCGACGATGGCCGGCACGTCGAGCGCCTTGTCTGTGCCTTCATAAGGCGTGGCGCCCCTGGCAACGGCGTGGTCGAAAGCGTGCTTGGCATCGACCACCCGCCAGGCCATCGATGCAGCACAAGGGCCGTGCTTGTCGGCGAACTTCATAGCATGCGAGCCCGGCTCGGCATTGACGACATAGTTGATGTCGCCCTGGCGCCAGACGGTGAAGTCTTYCGTGCGGTGCTTGGCCACCGCGACATAGCCCATGCGGGTGAACAGTTCGGCGAGCTTTTCGGGCTCCGGATGCGCGAACTCGACAAACTCGAACCCATCCGTGCCGGCGGGGTTGTCCTTGCTGATCTTGGCGGGCGGGGCGTCGTGGGGGAAGGGGCCCATGATAGTTCTCCGGATATGGCTTGGCCTGAAACGGCCACCTGACGCCATCATAGCGCGGAGCCGGCGCATGGTGCTTGCATTCAAACGCTTGAAATGATCAGTTCATGCGTAAAGCGTGCACGAAAGGGCATAAATCCATGGATGAGACGCGCATTGATCAATTTGACCGCAAGATAATGGCGCTCTTGCAGGGCGATGCGGGGCTGACCAACAACGATTTGTCGGAGCGGGTGAACCTGTCGGCGTCACAATGCTCGCGCCGCCGCCAGCGGCTGGAGGAGGACGGCTATATCAAGGGCTATCACGCCGTGCTCGACCGCGACAAACTCGGCTTTTCCCTGGTCAACGTCATCTCGGTGACGCTCGCCACCCACAATCGCGACAATGCCAGGCGGTTCGGCGAACTGGTGGCGCGGCTGCCCGAGGTGCAGGAAGCGCACGCGTTGACCGGCGAGATGGACTACATCCTGAAAGTGGTGACACCCGACCTGAAGTCGCTATCGGAATTCGTCAACGGCGTGCTGCTGCCGCACGAATCCGTGCAGCATGTGAAGACGGCGATCGTGCTCGAGACGCTGAAGGAAACCGGCGCGCTGCCGATTTGAACCTTGGGTCGATTTAACTCTTCGACTGCTGGATCAGTCCGTAGAGGTTGGTGCAGCGGGCGCCGGAGCGGCAATAGGCGAACACCGGGCCTTGGAGCTCGTCGAGCGCCTCGGCTTGATCCTCTACATTCTCGGCCGTGATCTGGCCGCTGATGACCGGGATGTAGCGGAAGGCCATGCCGGCGGCCTCGACCGCGGCTTTGAGCGTGTCGGCCGAAGGCTGGCCGGGCTGCTCGTCATCGGGCCGGTTGCAGATGACGCTCTTGAAGCCGGCCTCCTTGATGGCGGTGACGTCTTCGGGCTGGATCTGGCCCGAGACCGAATAGGTCTCGCTGATCTCGCGGTATTCCATGGCTGTATCCTCGCAGTCTGATTTGGCGAGAAGTCTTGCCACTCTCCGGCGGAACCGGCAACTACTTCCTATGCCGCAGCCAGCTGAGCAAGCCGTGACCTCGCGAAACGCGCCACGACGATGCCGACGATCACCGCCGTGACAAAGATCGCCGTCGCGGAGGAGCCGAGACCAAGCGCGGGAATGGCGCCGCCGGGACAGAAGCCGGCGATGCCCCAGCCGATGCCGAAGACAGCGGCGCCGCCGGCCAGCTCCGCGTCGATGGTGCGCGTCGTCGGCAGGGCGAACGCGGTTTCGAACACCGGTGACTTACGGCGCCGGAATATCAGGCGGTAGCCGGCGAAGGCGACCGCAAGGCCACCACCCATGACGAAGATCAGGCTCGGGTCCCAGCTGCCGGCGATGTCGAAGAAGTTCAGCACCTTGGCAGGATTTATCATCCCGGACACGGCGATGCCGAGGCCGAAAATCCCACCGATCAGAAATGCCGAGACGAGCTTGTTCACGGCTCAGCCTCCGATCACGTGGCGGATGATGAAGACGGTGACGAAGGCTGTAACCATGAAGATCGCGACGGCGACGATCGAGCGTGGCGATAGCCGCGCTATGCCGCAAATGCCGTGTCCGCTCGGGCAGCCGCCACCGAAATGCACGCCGATGCCGACCAGGAAGCCGCCACCGACAAGTGCCAGCGTCGACACGGGCACGCTGAAGGCGATGTGTCCGCCGACCGTCTGATAGACAAGCGGCGCCGCCACGGCGCCGGCGAGAAAGGCGGCGCGCCAGCGCCATTCAGGCGAAAGCGGCGGGATGACGCCGGTCAGAATGCCGGTCATCCCGGCAATCCGCCCATGCAGTGCCATCAAGAGCACTGCCGACAGGCCAATAAGAGCGCCGCCAAGCAGCGACTGGAAAGGCGTAAAGTCTGTCATGTGATGCCGGCTTTTGATCCACGGTCGATCCGCGTCTTTGCGCAACTCGACACCGTAGCGCAGATAGGCATTTCCGGCGCGGAATCCAGCTCAAACTGCCAGAGTGCAAACGGAAAGGCGGAGACCGGCTCCGCCTTTCCGGGGAGGGGCGCGTCAGCTGCCGAGGATGGCGCCTTTGATCTGACGGATGTTGTTGTGCATCATGTCGATATAGGTCGAGGCCGGGCCGTCGGGCTGCGACAGCGCATCCGAATAGAGAGTGCCGCCGACCTTGATGCCGGTCTCGCTGGCGATCTGCTCGATCAGGCGCGGGTTGGTGATGTTCTCGACGAAGATCGCCGCCGCCTTGTCCTGCTTCACCTGGTCGACCAGCCTGGCGACATCGGCGGCGGACGGTTCGGAGTCGGTCGAGATGCCTTGCGGGGCGAGGAAGGTCAGGCCGTATTCGTGCTCGAAATAGCCGAAGGCGTCATGCGAGGTGATGACGACGCGCTTCGCTTCGGGGATCGAGGCGATCGCGGCCTTCACTTCGCCTTCTACCGCGTCGAGCTTCTTGGTATAGGCGGCGGCATTGGTCTGGTAGCTGACGCAGCCGTCGGAGTCGGCGGCGCAGAAGGCTTCGGCGATGTTCGCCACGTAGATCTTGGCATTGGCGATCGACTGGAAGGCGTGCGGATCGGTAACCGTCTTGCCGCCGCCGGTTCCGGCCCCTTCGGCGGCGTCGGCGTCGGCGAATTCAGGCTTGAAATCGATCGGCGTTACGCCCTTGGTCAAGG
>NZ_JBFULQ010000427.1:0-4832 GCF_054049815.1 Mesorhizobium sp. P5_C1
GCTATGCCCGTATCGTGCGCATGTCGGCGCAGCAGGCGCTTCCTAAAAGCTTCCGCACGCTCTGTAAAGAGTGGTTTGCAAGCAAACGCGCCTTAACCTCTGCGCCAGAAATCGGGATAGCTGACGACCAGCCCGTCGCGGTCGATCTCCAGCTCCCGCTTGAAGTCGCTGGCGCGCGATTCGTAGAGATATCGCCTGCCCTCTTCGAGGCATGTGTAGCGCTGCGGGTTGGCGACGACGGTGAGGGCCGGGAAATCGATGAAGGCGGTGGTGATCTCGGCACTTTGTCCCGTCGAAAGCCGCAATCGCCGGATCGGCAGCGTGTTGGTGAACGGCGTGACGGTGAGATCAGGGTCGAGGACGCCGTCGAGCTCGGGCATCGGCAGGCCATCCCTGGTCCAGCGACCATCGCCGTCGGCGGCAAGGACAAGTGTCTGGCCGCTGCCGATCACGTCGACCATGACACTCCTGGCATGCCAGTTCGCGTTGCAGGCGATGCGGTAGCGCACCGCAAAAGGCGTTTCACCAGAGCAGATCACGACAGAGTCGGCCGAGACTTCCCCTGCCCGCTCCTGCAGCAGCAAGTGTTCGAGGCCGGGGCCATCCCACTCGTGCCAGCGCACGATATTCATATCTTCCAGCATCAGCCCGACACCTCCCGTGGCGACTGGAGACTACTTTGTTTCCGGCGGCCTGTACGGCCCACCCGGCACGCCCCAGCCCCAGGCCGGCATCGGTTCCGTCTCGGGATCGCAGGTCTCGCCGAGATTGGAGTTCATCTTGGCCAGCCGCGAGCCCCATTCGACATAGCCCATGAAGGCCGAGCGGAATTCAGGATCGTCGGGCAGGCCGACCGCGTCGGCGGCATCGGCCAGAAGATTAATCCAGCGGCGGCGCTGCTCCTCGGTCAGATGCTTGCCCAGGTGGTGCATGACCATCTCGCGGTGGCCGCCAAATTTTTCGCTGTAGGTTTTCGGTCCGCCGAAAACCTCGCCGATGAACGCCGCAACGTGGGCCGGATGGTCCGGCGACATGCTCCTGAACACCGGCCCGACGACCGGGTCGCGAAGCACCTTGTCGTAGAAGGTTTCCGTCAGCCGGTTCAGCGCCTCGGTGCCGCCAGCCCATTCGTACAATGTCGGGACGTCCTGGCTCATTTGTTTCCTCCACTGGCCCCTTAAGCAGCGCCAGAGATGGCAATGCCGGGGTGACGATAGCGGAACTATCGGGGATGGCTCAACCTGCCTCGACGGCCAGTCCGCCCGACCGTGCTGCCGAAACTATGACTTGGTGGGCGCGTTGGCCTGCATCCTGGGCGCCGACACCAGGCGGCAATTGCCTGGCTTCGGGGCCGATTTGCAAATGGAAGCGCCGGTCAGTTCATCCGCCGATTGAGGCCCTGTCGTCAGCCCGACTTTGAGCATCTTCCTGGGATCGAGCTGCCGTTGGCTCGAATGGAGCTTTATCGCGGCAAACAGGTCAGGCCCAACCGCCATCTCTTCGAGATAGGTCTTGACCTGCTGGTCCAGTTCCAGCGACCGCAAGCGCAACCGCGCATGGGGGCCGACCAGGCGTCTGACGCCGCCCGCAAGCATGATCGGACAGGCTGCATCGCATTCGCCCAACGCATCATTCGTGAGCCCGACATAGACGCCGTCCTGAGCCGTGCAGCCCGGCTTTTCCGGCTCGCATTCCATGAACTCCGTGCGTGCGACCGCCACGTCGAGCCTGCGTTCGCGGATCAGCCTTCCGGCGGCAAGAGCACCGGACAGGTCGCCTCCAGGCGAGTTGATCACGACGGGCAGCCGCCGATCCCCCAGGGTGCCGAGCAATTCGCGCAGCTTCTGTGGCGTCTCGGCGGTAATCCTGCCTTCCGCTGCGATCCACTCCGGACAATCGGGATCGCAGAGGAAACTCTTGCCGCGCACCAGAACGAAGCGCATGTCGGCGACATTGTCCTGCTGGACGGTTTCGGGTCCGATCGGCGCGATGGCGGCGGGCTCGACTTTTCCCACCTCGGCAGCGGCCGGCCGCGTGGCCTTGTCTGCCGGAGGCGGGACTTCCCGGCAATTTCCGGGCAATGGAGTGGCGCGGCAGATGGTTCCCGCGGTCAACAGGTCGACGGAATCCAGGCTGGTGACCATCCTCATCCGAAGCATGTTTTGCACTTCCAGTTGGTGGATTGCGCTGGCCGGGGTGTCCTTCATCGTTTCGAGCACGCCCGGTCCGACGCCCATCCCGTCGAGATAGGTCGCCAGCCTTTTCTCCACCGCCTTGCTCATTTCGTAGGTCTTGTAGCTGCCGGCACTCTTCCGGCTGACGATCCTTGTGCTGAGTACCTTCTTCTTGCCGCCCACGATTCGATAGGTGGTGCGATATTGCAGTTTCGTGCGGATATAGGTCGTGGTGATCTGATGGACGCCGAGATAGGCCGATTCACCGACCAACCGCCGGATACCGCCGGCAAACATCAGCGGACAGGCGGAATTGCACATCGCGCCGCTGGCGTAGGCATCGCCGAAATAGCGGACGCCGCTGCCATCGTTTTCCGCGCAGTCCTTCGCATCAGGCAGACAGCCGTCGAACCGGGTCTTGCCGACAGCGATATCGAGCTTGTTCTTGCGGATCAGCCGGCCAAGCGTGAGCGCCGCCTCGACGTTGCCGCCGGGAGAATCGACGACGATCGGCAGGTTTCGGCCGCCAAGCGTCTTGAGCATGCGTTTGAACAGAACCGGCGTCCGGGCCTCTATCGAGCCTTCGGCGGAGATCCATTCCGGGCAGATCGGCTCGCAGCCCGGTGCGTTGCTGCGGACGACGACGAAGCGCATCGTCGGACCGAGATCCGGCGCCGTATCCGTTGCAAAGGCGGCATGCCCCGCGACAAGCGACGCCAGCAGGCAGATCAGCCACAGCGACCACAAAGCCCGACGATGCAAAAGGCGCCCTGGAACCATTTGGAAAAGCCCCGCCATGCAAGCTATCCTAGACGAGGTGCAAAGGCTTGCAACAGGGTTCGACCGACAACACCCGACGACCGCCGGGCAAAAGGAAAAGGGCGGCCCCAAGGACCGCCCTTTATGTCTCGAACCTGACCCAGCGGATGCCGGGGTCGGTTATTCCTTGATGGTGACGACGATGCCGGCACCGACGGTGCGGCCGCCTTCACGGATAGCGAAGCGCAGCTTCTCTTCCATGGCGATCGGCACGATCAGCTCGACATCGACCGTGATGTTGTCGCCCGGCATCACCATCTCGGTGCCTTCCGGCAGCGACACGATGCCGGTCACGTCCGTCGTGCGGAAATAGAACTGCGGACGGTAGTTGGTGAAGAACGGCGTGTGACGGCCACCTTCGTCCTTGGTCAGGATGTAGGCTTCGGCCACGAACTTCTTGTGCGGCTTCACCGTGCCCGGCTTGGCCAGAACCTGGCCGCGCTCGACACCTTCACGGTCAACGCCGCGCAGCAGCGCGCCGATGTTGTCGCCGGCCTGGCCCTGATCGAGCAGCTTGCGGAACATCTCAACGCCGGTGCAGGTCGTCTTGGTCGTCGGACGGATGCCGATGATCTCGAGTTCCTCGCCGACCTTGACCACGCCGCGCTCGACGCGACCGGTCACAACCGTGCCACGGCCCGAGATCGAGAACACGTCTTCGATCGGCATCAGGAACGGCTTGTCGAGCGGACGAACCGGGGTCGGGATGTAGGCGTCGACCGCAGCCATCAGCTCGCGGATCGCGTCCTCGCCGATCTTCTTGTCGGAATCTTCCAAAGCAGCCAGAGCCGAGCCCTTGACGATCGGAATGTCGTCGCCGGGGAACTCGTTCTTGGTCAGCAGCTCACGAACCTCGAGCTCGACCAGTTCGAGCAGCTCGGCGTCGTCGACCTGGTCGACCTTGTTCAAAAATACCACGATCGACGGCACGCCGACCTGACGGGCAAGCAGGATGTGCTCGCGGGTCTGCGGCATCGGGCCGTCGGCAGCCGACACAACCAGGATCGCGCCGTCCATCTGCGCGGCACCGGTGATCATGTTCTTCACATAGTCGGCGTGCCCGGGGCAGTCGACGTGAGCGTAGTGGCGGTTGGCCGTCTCGTATTCGACATGCGCCGTCGAGATCGTGATGCCGCGCGCCTTCTCCTCAGGTGCCGCGTCGATCTGGTCATAGCGCTTGTATTCGCCAAAATACTTCGTGATCGCCGCCGTCAGCGACGTCTTGCCATGGTCAACGTGACCAATCGTGCCGATGTTCACATGAGGCTTGTTACGCTCGAATTTACCTTTTGCCATGTGATGTCTCCAATCCTGCTCGCCCGTGCGGGCCTTGAATTAAGTTACCGCTGCAACCCGTTCGAGTTACGCGTATTTCTTCTGAACTTCCTGGGCGACCGCGGTCGGCACAGGCTCATAGTGATCGAACTGCATGGTGTAGGCCGCGCGGCCCTGGCTCATCGAGCGCAGGTTGTCGACGTACTTGAACATGTTGGCGAGCGGCACCATCGCGTTGATGACCACTGCCACGCCACGTGCTTCCTGGCCCTGGATCTGGCCGCGACGGCCGTTCAGATCGCCGATGACGCTGCCGACGTAGTCTTCCGGCGTCACCACTTCGACCTTCATGATCGGCTCGAGCAACTGCACGCCAAGCTTGGGTGCGGCTTCACGGAAGCAGGCGCGGCCGGCGATTTCGAAGGCCAGAACGCTGGAGTCAACATCGTGGTAAGCGCCGTCGATCAGCGTCGCCTTGACACCGATCATCGGGAAGCCCGCGAACGGACCCGAGGTCATGACGCTGTTGATGCCCTTTTCGACACCGGGGATGTATTCCTTGGG
>NZ_JBFULQ010000428.1:0-4813 GCF_054049815.1 Mesorhizobium sp. P5_C1
GGCAAGGCCAGCAAGGCCGAGATCGCGGCCGCGGTCAAATCCGTGGCCCGGTGAGGAGCGCATCATGGATTACACATCTCTCGCGACGCTCTGGGCAACGATAGCCCTCATCATCTTCCTCGGCGTTGCCGTCTACATCAAGGTGCCTGGCATGATCGCCAAGGCGCTCGACGCCCGCGCCGCCAGGATCAGCAACGAGCTGGATGAAGCGCGCCGGCTGCGCGAGGAGGCCCAGCAGTTGCTCGGCCAGTACCAGCGCAAGCGCAAGGAAGCCGAGCAGGAGGCCGCCGACATCGTTGCGGCCGCCAAGCGCGAAGCCGACATGCTTGCTGCGGAAGCGCACAAGAAGACCGAGGACTATGTCGCCAGGCGCACAGCACTTGCCGAACAGAAGATCGGTCAGGCCGAGCGCGACGCCATCAGCGAAGTCCGTGCCAGCGCCGTCGACATCGCCGTCGAGGCTGCGCGTGCGCTGCTCGCCGGCAAGATGGACGCCAAGGCCGGCGCCGACCTCTTCAAGGCATCGCTGGCGGATGTGAAGTCCAAGCTCAACTGAGCTTGTTGCATCGAGCAAAGATCAAAGCCGCCGGGAAACCTGGCGGCTTTTTTGTTGTGGAAAACTATCCGCTCAATCCAGGCCGGCGAGGCTCTCGTCTTCCGCCACTTCCGTCCCGCCAAGCCTGAACGGCGCGAAGGAAACGCGGTGCAGCCGCGCCACCGGCCCATGTGCTTCGATCGCCGTGCGATGGCGGGCCGTGGCGTAGCCCATGTGGACCTCGAACCCGTAGCGACCGTGATGGTTGCCGCAGCCGCACATCATGCGGTCGCGCATCACCTTGGCGACGATCGAGGCGGCGGCGATCGATTGCGAGCGCTGGTCGCCCTTGATCAGTGCGCGCCCCGCGCAGGGCAACCCTGGCGGCACGTCGCGCCCGTCGGCGAGCGCGAGCTTCGGTTGGACCGACAGCCCGACCAGGGCGCGACGCATCGCTTCCAGGCTGGCCTTGAGGATGTTGCTGCCGTCGATGCCCTCGGCGCTGATGGACGCCATCGAAACGCCCAGCGCCGAGCCAAGAATTCGTACGAACAGCGCTTCGCGTTGCAGATGGCTGAGACGTTTGGAATCGTCGAGCCCGTCCGGAATGTTGGCGGGGTCGAGCACCACCGCCGCCGCGACCACCGGCCCGGCCAGCGGACCGCGGCCGGCCTCGTCCATGCCCGCCACCGGCCACAGTCCATCGGCCATCGCCTTCGTCTCGAAGGAGAAATCGGGTTTCTCGATGATCTCAAAGAGAAGCGGAGAATCGGAACGCGCGCGAGCCATGTTGCGGCGAGGTTCGCATCGGCTCCGATTCTCCGCAAGTCCCTCCGGGTCGGGTGGGGCGCCGGACCGGGAGGGCACCGTCTGCAGGCCGGGGCAGGCCGGACGGGATTCTTGTGTCGCGACAGGTCAAACCGCCGCGGTGAATTGTTTTCAAAGCAGGGTCAGCTGCACCTGGTCCTTGCCGCCGGCCACGAACTGATCGGTCCGAAGCGTGCGCCGTTCGACGTTGAGGCCGAGCCGCTTGGCGGTGATCTCGAAGCGCCGGCCGATCTGCCAGGCGTAGGGACCAGCACCCTTCATGCGCTTGCCCCATTCCGAATCGTAGTCCTTGCCGTCGCGCATCGAGCGGATCAGCGACATCACGTGGCGGTAGCGGTCGGGATAGTGGCGCAGCAGCCAGTCCTTGAAGATCGGACTGACCTCCAGCGGCAGGCGCAGCACGACATAACCCGCTTCGCGCGCACCAGCGGCGCGTGCCGAATCGAGGATGCGTTCCATCTCCTGGTCGGTCAGGCCGGGGATGATCGGCGCCACCATGACCGAGGCCGGAATACCGGCATCCGAAAGCCGTCGGATCGCCTCCAGCCGCTTGGTCGGCGTCGAGGCGCGGGGCTCCATCGTCCTCGCCAGCATACGGTCGAGCGTCGTCACCGACAGCGCCACCTTGGCCAGCCCGCGCTCGGCCATGCGCGACAGGATATCGATGTCGCGCATCACCAAAGCGGACTTGGTGACGATGCCGACCGGATGGCCGCGCGCTTCCAGCACTTCGAGGATCTCGCGCATGATCCGGTATTGCTTCTCGATCGGCTGGTACGGATCGGTGTTGGTGCCGATCGCGATGGTGCGCGGCTGGTAGCTGTCCTTCGACAGTTCCTTGTCGAGTAGCCGCGCCGCATCCGGCTTGGCGAACAGCTTCGATTCGAAATCGAGGCCCGGCGACAGGCCCATGAAACTGTGCGTCGGCCGGGCAAAGCAATAGACGCAGCCATGTTCGCAGCCGCGATAGGGATTGATCGACCGGTCGAAGGAGATGTCGGGCGATTCGTTGCGGGTGATGATGGTGCGTGGCTTCTCGACCTGCACCTCGGTCTTGAAGGGCGGCAGTTCCTCCAGCGAATTCCAGCCATCATCGAAGACATGCCGGCTGACCGGCTCGAACCGGCCGGATGGATTGATGCCCGCCGACCTGCCGCGATTGCGGTCCGGACGGACACGCACGCCACTCTGCTCGATCATCGCATTGGCCATCTCGGCTCTTCCAGCTCCGAAAGCTGCAATGTCGGCGCGCACGATCTGTTCCATCTTCGCCCGCTCCCAGGGACTGTCCATGTTGTGTCGAATCGCTCTGTTCATGAAATTATTCCTATTTCGTCGATGAGAACAAAGCAAGAACTTTCAATGGTGCATTGCAAAAACTGGCGCTGCGTTCGGCTTTCCGCTATTCGGCTAATGATGCTCAGTGTCCTGATCGAAACCCGCAATGACGAGGAGGGCCTCGCCCGCACGCTCGCCTCGCTGATTGGCGGCGCGGTCGAGGGCGTGGTGCGTGACGTCATCGTCTGTGACACGGGTTCAACCGACCAGACGCATCGCGTTGCCGAGCATGCCGGCTGTCACTGCGTAACTGGCGGTATCGCTGCCGGCATCCGGCAGGCCAAGGGTGACTGGCTGCTGCTCCTGGAGCCGGGCTCGCGGCTGATGGATGGTTGGATCGATGCGGTCGTTGCCCACACGGCCAGGCAGACCATGGCGGCACGCTTCTCGCGGGCGCGGGGCAGCCGCACACCGTTCCTGGCCCGGGTGTTTTCGGGAAACCGCGCCTTGGCCGATGGATTGCTGATCAGCAAGCTTCAGGCCGCGGCAGCGTCGAAGCGGGCCGGCAGCGCCGAGGCCATCGCACGCGGCCTCGCGGCAAAGCGGCTCGACGCCGAAATCTGGGTGGCACCGCCGAAGCAGCGCTCCCCGGAGTGATCTTTTTGCGGCTGCTCTGTTCATTGTGCATTGCACAAAATCTGACGTGAGGTTAGTTTCCCGGTCAGACGGGTGGATTGGGTTGGGGTCATACCGAGTGATGAGCTCCGATGCGGCATCGGCGCCACGCTCATAGCCGAGGACCCGATGAAGCTTTCAACCCCCGACAAATCCGGCGCTGCCAGTCTTGAAGCCGTTGCGCGCAACGGCAGCCTGCTGCGCCGCATCGCCGTGCGCATTCCGACCTATCTGACGGACCTGCGCGAAAACCCTGCCTGGCTGCCGATGTTCGTGCTGGCGCGCACAATGCCAGGACGCCGGATGCATTGGCTGGGTGCAAAACGCGCTCGTCCGGCCCAAAATTCGGGGGATACGATGTTTGCCGGCGTCGACCGCGAAGCCGTGGTCGACGCACTGCGCTCCAACGGGCTGTTTTCGGGCCTGGTGCTGCCGCCGGCGATTCATGAAGAGATCGCCAGTTTCGCCCAGCGCACGCCTTGCTTTGGCAATTTCGATCGCCGTCTCGAATTCATGCCGGGTGAACATGCCGAGGCCGAAAAGCGCTTCGGCCGCTCGCTGCTCAGCGGACATTTTTTCGAGCGCATCCTCGACTGCCGGGCGGCACTCGCCATCCAGCGCGATCCGCTGCTTCTGGATATTGCGGCGCACTATCTCGGCGGCCAGGCAAAACTCATCACCACGCGCGTCTGGTGGAGTTTTCCGACGGGTGAGGCTTCGGACGCCGACAAGAACCTTGCCTCGCTCGGCAAGTATCATTTCGACCTCGACGACTGGCGCATGCTGAAATTCTTCTTCTATCTCAAGCCGGTCGACGCCGACACCGGCCCGCATGTCTATGTCCGCGGCAGTCACAAGCGCCGCAGCCTCAAGCATCAGCTCACTTTGCTGGTCGGCCATCCCGCACAAGAGGTTCTGGATGTCTATGGCGAGCACAGCCCGGTGACGCTGACCGGTGAAGCCGGTCTCGGCTTCGTCGAGGATCCGTTTGGCTTCCACATGGGCACGGTGCCGGCGCGCACGCCGAGATTGATGATGGAGGTCGGCTTCGGCGTATCGCCGCCCTCACGCCGGCGCTTTCATGGCGAGCCGGTCATCCGCTGAGAGGGAACCATCCCAGCTCATCTCGACAGGCATCCAACGCGCGGCGAATGACACTTCGAAGGGCGCACGCGGTGTTCTGCTGGCGAAACCGAGGTCGGGCGCTTGAACTGCTTGCTGTTTGGCGTTAACCGCGCCGCAGATGCTCGTCCAGGCGCGGCATGATCTCGACGAAGTTGCAGGGCATGTGCCGGTAGTCGAACTGCGCCTTCAGGATGCCGTCCCAGGCGTCCCTGCAGGCGCCGGGCGAGCCCGGCAGCACGAAGACGAAGGTGGCGTTGACGACCCCGCCGGTCGCCCGGCTCTGGATCGTCGAGGTGCCGATCTTGTCGTAGGAGATGCGGTGGAAGACTTCCGAAAAGCCGTCCATGCGCTTTTCGAAGATCGGCTCCAGCG
>NZ_JBFULQ010000429.1:0-4802 GCF_054049815.1 Mesorhizobium sp. P5_C1
GTCTGTCTTCGGGGGCACAGCCAGACCAAGGTCCGTCAGCGGCGGACGGGGCCCGACCCGTTCGAGTTGCACAGGATCAAGCTGTGGTGGAGCGATGAGGTCTTGAGCAACCTTGCGCGCGGGTTCTCGTCGGTGTTCTTCGACGATGGACGCAGCCACTCGGGTCGGCTGCGTCCCGCTGTTTTGCGAAGGGGCAAGGATCGGCCGATCGACCGAAAGCAAAGCCCCGGCCTGAATGATCAGCAGTACCCCGGCCAGGAGCAGGAGGCTTCCGAGCGCAATCGCCAAGCGGCTGGGGCCCAGCTTAACCATCAGCCAGTCTACCCATCAGCCAGTCTGCCCATCAGATTGACCGGGTTCCCAAAGCCGATCAGAAACCCGACGTTGATTTCGCAACCAGTTTGAGCGCGCCTTTTTGAATCTGGTAAAACGGCATTGATCGTTCACTGGATCCGTCAGCCCGAAACCGAAACAGACCTGTCGACCCACGAAACCCGTTTGGATTTTCGAGAACCTGCTTGCTGAAGCCATCGGGCCCGACCGCACTGGCAACCCCTGCTGTCAGCGCAACCATATCATAAGCATAGGCCACATTGACGTCGGCCGGGTAGTTGTATGTCGCCCTGAAGCGGTCGGCGATCGGTCCGGTTTCGCGCTGATCGAGCGTGGCGATATATGCCCCCTCAAACAGCGGATCCATGGGATGCTCCAGCCACCGGTTGGTTCCGACGACGGAAATTGCCTTTCCCGGAATGCCCTTTGACCTGAGGGTGGCAAGGATAGGCGATGGGCTGCCGTCGCCATTGGCGACGATCACGGCGTCGGGAGTGTCCACGAGCGAGGCCATTTCGTCGACGGCCTTCGCGCCACCGTCGCTGGCCGAATACGGGACAGTGACCGCGAGCGTCGCACCATAAATGCTGAGGCCGTTGGCGACCCGCTTCTCCACCGCGCTGGCGTTTGAGCCTTCCGCGACAAGCAACACGAACTTCTTGCCGCCTTTGGCAGCGAGCCCCGCGGCGCCCGCTGCGGCACTGTCGGCTTCGCTGAGTCGCACGGCATAAACCCCAGCACCGCCTGCGAAATTGTCGGCAAGCGCCAGCACCGGTGGACGCTTCGACCCTGACAGCGTGGCAATATGCTGGGCTGCCGGCAGTTCGGTTGGGCCGATGACCACTTTCGACCCCGTCGTTATCGCACTTATCGCCAATTTGCCGGCCTGTGCGCTGTCGCCTTTCGTGTCCTCTACCGTCAGCGTAAGCAATCCATTGCCAACATCCGTCATCGCCAGCTTGGCGGCATCGAGCATCTTCCTGCCGTTTTCCCCTGCCGTTCCGGGAGCCGACAACGGCAGCAACATCGTGATTTTTGTCGAACCGGTGCCCAGCGACTGGGTCGCCTGGGCAGGACCGGCACCCGCGTCGCCAGTCTGCCCGCCAGGCGCGGCAATCGCCGCCGGATCGAGCACTTCGGAAACACCGCCTTTCGACTGGCAGCCTGACAATGTCGTGGTGAGCGCAAACGCGATTGCCCATGTCCGCAGACAGCAGCCCTGTCGGCCAGCTTCCATGATTGCTCCACCCAATGTGCCGCCGAGTATGCTTCCCGGTCTGGTCTTCAACGCATGTTACGGCGCACTTGCCGTGCCGTCTGTAGTTTCTTTAGCCTTCGAAAAGCCTGGCTCTAAGCGCCTTGATCTGTCTTGCTTGGCCGGCAGTCCGATAGTCGGCACATTTCATGTATCGGGGCCCGGGCACGAACACGCGGCGCACGCAAACGCCTTTTCCCTGGGCTGGAGCCCCACCCTCTCCTTCCGACGAAAAAGCGGAGAAGCCGAATGTCGCCACCGGCAACGGCCCGGTCACTTCAATCCCTTGTCTTGCCAGGATTGCCCGCGCGCGCAAGCAGTAGCGGACCGAAAGCGCCGAGAACCGGCTTTCATTGTGCCCGGCGCGATATTTCATGACGGTGGTGCACAGGTCGCCCGCGGCCAGCTTGTTGGCCTGGGCAAGATATCTGACCCCGAGCGCGATGTTGGTCGCCGGCGCGCTCAGCTCGTCGAGGGAGCCTCGAAAGCCGAGCATTCGCGCCGTCGCCGGCATCACCTGCATCAGGCCGACTTCGCCGTCGGCGCCCTGCACGTCAGGATCGAACCCGCTTTCGATCTCCATCACGGCATGCGCCAGCACCGGCTCGAGGCCATAGATCGATGCCTGGCAACTCGCAAACGCCTTGAAGGTCTGCCGGGTCCACTGCGTAGCCGCGTCGCAGTGCGTCGGCCGCGTCATCTCGGACGGCTGCCGTTGTTGCACGGAAGGTCGCTCCAGCCAGTTGGCCCGGGCCGGCGTGACAGCCTGACCAAAGCCAGCCAACGCAATCGCTGCGGCGATTGTCCTCAAAAAGGATCCGTCGGCTATCATGATGGCCAACAGGCGTCGGTTCGCTTATCCGGTCAGTGCATGTACTCGACCATGCGATCGTGAAAACACTCGCATTTGTTGAGGGTATCTTCGTCGCGATAGTTCGTTTTCAGGTAGCCATAGGCCATGCCGCAAGCGACCTTGGCTTCCGATGCCCAGACGAAGACCGGCCGGGACGAGTTGATCCACTCCGAGCTGTTGGCGGCGGCGACCGACTCGTCCATCAGCTTGACCACCTGCTCCTTGAGGTCGACGATATTGTCGGTCAGCACCAGGTTGGACGTCCCGGCAACGCGACAATAGTCGACCGACGGACCTTCGATGATGTCGGCGGCATAGCCCGTCGACCCGACTGCCAGCAACAGCGTCGCAGCGGAAACCAGCAGTCTTATAGAACGATTCATGGATGAGCTCCCCTCGATATTAGCAATGTATAACATAGTCGCGTGACCGAGCGCCATGCCGTTAAATCGTAGCCGTGTGCTGTACATGCGCCGTGTCGTCGTAGAGCACAGTGATCGTGCCGGCGGGCGTGTTCTGCAACACGGCAACGTCCACGAAATTGGCGCCGCCGGTTGTGCCATTGGCATCGACGCTGAGCGTGTGTGTTCCCGCATCGTATTTTACGAAGTCGGCCACCCCAGCAGGGGCCGTCTCGAACAGGGCCGTCAGGTCGATCTTGTCGCCCTGACCACCATTGTAGTCGGTGATAAGATCCTTGATGTCGAGATGATCGAGCCTGAACGTGTCGGCGCCGGTGCCACCGGTCATCGTATCCGCTCCTGCGCCGCCGACGAGGAAGTCGTTGCCGGCCCCACCATTGAGCGTATCGGTGCCGGCGCCGCCGACGAGCGTGTCGTTACCGCCGCCCCCGTTCAACGTGTCGGCTCCGGCTCCTCCATACAGCACGTTCGCAAAACCGTCGCCCGTTATCGTGTCGCCGAAAGCAGACCCGATAATGTCAGGCATGGCCACCGTCGACGTGTAGATATGAGACGCGCCCGCGGCGTCTGCAGAGTGATCCTGAAATGCAGTCCCACTCAGCGTCACGCCGATCTCACTTGTCGCCTTGTCGCCGTCTGCATCCACGATCTCGATCGGTAGGTGAAAGTTGACGGGATCGGTGGTCTGAACGGCCGCGCCGAATCCGGTAATGGCGAAGTCGTTGCCGCTGTCGACGGACGGAGATGCATTCAACAGCTCCAGGCTATTGTAGCCGTCGGCCGTGAACGTCGCGATGGAAACATTCGCATCGAGCACACCCGTTATTTGGGCGGCATAGTGACCGCCTCCCAAATCGACGAAGTGAACCGTATAGCTTCTGTCCGTCAACCCTCCCGGGTTGCCTAGCGTATATGGTGTTGCCGTGGTGCCGATGTCGGCATACGCGACCACCTGCGTTTCCCCGTCATAGGTGATTGCAATTGACGAGACCGAATCGAGGTGGCCGTCGCCGACTGTCGTGTTACCGTCGGTGCCGGTAGTAGCGTTGTCGTCGCGAGCGGTAATTTGAAGGACGGTGTTGCTGGTTCCATCGCCAAACGTGAAGCTGGCGCCATTGGCCAGATAGTGATTGTCAAAGATGTGATTGCCGGGGGCGGCCCCAGTCAAGTCTTGGACAAAGTCGACCCTTATGCCTTCGCCCGCGCCGATATTTTGTCCGCCAGCACCACCGCCGACGCCAAAGGAATTCGCGTTCCCATTGATCGTCGTACCGGTGCCGAAGGGCGTGAAAAGCACGTCACGCGAGTTATCGTTGACAGGATTGCTGTCCTGATTCGTTGGCACCAAGCCGGCCCAGGACTTGTTGCTGCCGTAGAAGGCATACGTTCCGTCAGTGAATGTCACGTTGGTCGGGCTGTCGACCGTTCCGTTCATGTCCACGGAATAAGTCGGATTGGCAGTCTGGGGGTCGAGCGTGACCGCGAACACCGTCGCGCCGTTGGCAATACCATACAAGGTATGGCCGTCCGCCGACACGTCGTAGATGATGTGCGCGCCGCCTGACATCAGACCGCTGTCCGCGTTGTCAAGAGACGCCGCGAACTTCACCGTGCCGGCGCCGTCCGCCCCGTAGTTGCTTGACAGCGTGTGGTCTTCGTCCAGGGCGAATGTGACCGGGTTCCCTGCTCCATTCCACAGCACGGCATAGTCCGGCGTAACCGCCGACGGGCCGTCATCCAGGAAGGTCAGGTTGTTGCCGATGTTCAGTGTCGCCGACTGATGATCGCCATCCTTGTCGGTGATCGTCGCCGTCAGCGTCACCAGATTGTCGGCGTTCAGGCTGACCGGCTCGTTCGGGTCCGTCGTCGGATGGACCACCGCACGCTGCTGGTCGAGCGTCACATTGCCCGACGCATCGGTGCTGACCGTGAACACGAT
>NZ_JBFULQ010000430.1:0-4788 GCF_054049815.1 Mesorhizobium sp. P5_C1
TGACCCAAGTGAATAGTGGTCGCTGTCTTGGACGATCCACCTTTGAAGTTCGTGATCGCGATGATCTGGCAATCCTCGCCTTTAACACGACGAGGATTGATCCACTTCTTCCGTGCCTTTTCCGCCAGGTGCATCCGAAGGTCGAGTACCTGCTCCACAGAATATAGGCGCTTCCCGGTGGCCGTTGTCTCTGGCTCGGGTCCCTGCCCTTTTAAGGAGACCTGCCGTATGTAAGCTTCGGTCACTCCCAGCAATGCTGCCACTTCCGTCGAAGTGAATTTGCGCATCGTACGAACCGCGTCAGGAGGATACTGAGCCAGCGATAGATTGTTGAGTGCCTTCTCGAGTTTCGTGGAGAAGGTATTCATGAACTGAAGGCTGCTTAGATGCCGCGTCACCCAGATTCTCCTCTTGCACCCAGCGCCTATTGATAGCGACTGTGGTTAACAAGCTGYTAACGCCACGCCAACTACGCCAACTTTTCGAATTACGCGGTTTTTCCGTTACTGGGCTTATGCCCGATTCGGAGAATTCGGGCAAATGGACACAAGGCAGTTCCCAGCTGGGAACTTTCGCTATCGCCGGCGTCCCACGCATCAGGCGTTGAAAATATAGCTATGAAGGTGGTCAAGAGCATGGGCGCAAGGGCGAGCGCGTTGCGCGTGGATAGTGGACGTCGGTATGCCGATTGGCTCTTCCGCGTGCGGCGGCGAGCGACCTACAAAGGCGCGCGCAGCTTTCGGCGCATGGGAAGATGCCCCACATTGGTGCGGCGGCGAAATTCCTGTTGTGACGGCAGGCACGGCACTCGCGCAGTCCCTAGGGGTGTCACTCCTTGGCGTCGGAGACGATCGGATGTGTTTGTGATGCAGCCATGCCACGACGCTTCCAATGTCACTTCGGTAATCGCGCGCCTACCAGGCTGGCCAGTTAGACGCCCCACGGCCCCCTTCGCTGCAACAAGGCGTTCCGCGCCAAGCGGTTCTCGACAATGGCAACTCAAGGCTGTCCACGCGCATCCTCCCCCAGGGCGTCGTCAATGAGGCAAGCGGGAGGCTGTTGCAGTCGCTGGGCAGCCTACCTCTGGGTCCAGCCCAACTGTTTGTGAAGGATTCCGAGGACGCATCGAGAAGCAAGCTTCTCGCACACCTGTTAGTCTAGCACGCACCACCCGTACTTTAAGTTCCCAGCTGGGAACAGCTCTTCAAGTTGGAGGATGCACGGCATCAAAAACCCTGGACACTATCAACTTTATGGTTGGGCATGTGCCTCCCGGGCGCATTGGCGCATCCCGAGTCACCTGCGGCCGTGAGCGTACCGCACCCCACAAATCCTGACGCCTTAATTAGAACCCGGAAACGGTCGCGACGCCGCTGGTAGTTGCGGGTCATCTCGGCGCTGGCGTGGCCAAGCTGCTTCTGCACATAGCGCTCGTGGACCTCGGCCGAGGACGCGAGGCCAGCGCGCAGCGAATGGCCAGAAGACTTTTGGCCGCGCTCGCCCTCGGGAAAGATACCCGCACGCCGGCGGCCAAGGCGGCGGGTTTGACCAGCCGCGCCACCTCCTGATCATTCAGCCGCTCGGCTCCCACCGCTTTGCCCTGACCGGTGACGCGGCCGAAGAGGGGGCCGTGTGCGATACAGGCCAGCTTCAGCCAGGTCTGCAGGGCGACGACCGGGGCAGGTGGCGTCGGACGAGCCGCGACCAATTTCGACCTCGCGCCAGCCGGTATTACCCCGCAAAGTAACCAGCGCGCCCTTGTCCGGGAAAAATTCGATCTAGCCGCAACCGTCCTCGTTTGATCGCGCGCAACATCAAGGCCGACGATTTCGGAGCGGCGCATGGCGCATGGCCGGTCGCGCAGGCCGCGCAGCGTGCCACGATCGAGCGTTTACAGCATGGCAACAAGGAGGATGGTTTCCTTTTGACAGGGAGGGGAGGCGTGCTCGTTGCGGATGCCGGCGAGTACGGTTGCGAAATGCCGGTCCTTCGGTTCGAGCGGTTGACCGCGTTGCGTGAAGTTCCAGGGTCAGCTACGACAGGCGGCGCTCGATGGCCGACACCGACTTGTTGTCCCTCTGGCGATCCCGAGGCCTTGGCCGTGAGAGGCCGACGATTTGTGGGTCTGGCAGCTGCGGATCAAACGACTTGACGCCGGCAGCAGGTGCAAAGATCCTTCCAGTCGGCGGCATAGGCGCGACGGATGTCTGCCGAACTTGCTGCCTCGACATAGTGGCGCGCACGGTCGGCTCAATCCGCATGCGTGCCAGGCAGCAACCTTGAATTGGTTCGGTGCCGAGCTTGAAATCTGCCCAGAAATGCCATATCTTTTGCACAAGAAATATGACTCTCAATATGGTAGGATGAATTCTATGGCTCATGCACTGAAGATCCCCGAGCAGAATGGACCTCTCATCTTGTCCTATCTGGACAGGAACGGGAAGATTGCGATCGAGCAGGTCGCGGACGGTTTTGGCATGTCCAAGGGCCAGTTGGCCCAGACCGCCGGTCTTGCTCGCGAGACCCTTTATCGGTCAGAGCGCAGCGCTACGGTTAAGACCCAGGGCCGTCTGCGGGAAATGCTCGAGATTATCAGCCGCGTGACGGATTGGGCGGGCGGCAAGGAGCAGGCGATGGCCTGGTATCGGGCTCAGCCGCTTCCGGCATTTGGGGGCCGCACTGCTGAAGCGCTGGTGAAGGATGGCAAGGCAGCAGCGGTCCGTGATTATCTCGATCACATGGCCGTTGGTGGTTTTGCGTGAGGTTCGTCAGAACCTGCTACCGGGCACACGATCCACGTTGGGCATTCAGGCCGAGTTCCGGTGAAGGAGCGKCGATCAGAGGTGCGCGATTCAATCCCAAAGGCGTGCCGGCGCTCTATCTAGCGTTGACCCTGATGACAGCGATCAAGGAAGCCAACCAGGGCTTCGCGCAGCGGATCGATCCGTGCGTGCTTTGCTCCTATGAGATCGATTGTGACGACATCTCGGATCTGACAACGGAAGAGGGGAGGGCAGAGTTTTCTGTGACGCTCGAAGAGATGGCCTGCGCCTGGGCGACGGCCCTTAGCGACGGAGAGCGCCCGGCGTCCTGGTCCATCTACGACCGGCTGCGGCCTCGAAATGTTGCCGGCATTGTGGTTCCGAGCTTCGCACCGAGCGCCGAGATGGAGGATCGCAACCTGGTCCTTTGGGACTGGGGTCCGGATCTGCCGCACAAGGCAACTGTATTCGACCCGAGCGGTCGGTTGCCGAAGGACCAGCTATCCTGGCGATAGGGCGCCCCGCGATCCGAAGGGCAGGGGAGGAGGCCCTTGCGGCTTACAATCCACTCGCCTTGGTGAGATTGACGCGAAACCGGTCTCTGCGCCGCTGATAGCGGCGGGTCATTTCAGCCGAGGCGTGTCCGAGTTGTTTTTGCACATAGCGCTCGTCGACCTCGGCCGAGGAGGCAAGACCGGCGCGCAAGGAATGGCCCGAGAATTTTGTCGCACGCTCGCCTTCCGACAGATCGCCGCGGACACCAGCGGCGAGAGCGGTGCGCTTGACCAGCCGCGCCACTTCCTGGTCGTTGAGCCGCTCGGCGCCCACTTGTTTGCCTTGCCCAGCCACCCTGCGAAAGAGGGGCCCATGGCCGATCCGGGAAAATTTGAGCCAGGCCTGCAGCGCGACAACCGGGCAGGTGGCATCGGACGAGCCGCGGCCGATTTCGACCTCGCGCCAACCGGTTTTGCCCCGCAGCGTCACCAGCAACCCCTTTTCCAGGATCTCGATCCAGCCCGAAGAATCCTCGGTCTGGTCACGGCCGCAGTCGAGACCGACGATTTCGGAGCGGCGCAGGCCGCCGGCGAAACCCAGGAGCAGCATGGCACGATCGCGCAGGCCGCGCAGCGTGCCGCGGTCAAGCGTTTCGAGCATGGCAATCAGGTCTTCCGGCAGAATGGCTTCCTTTTGCCGGGGAGGGGAGGCGTGACTGTTGCGAATGCCGGACATGACGGTGGCGATATGCCGGTCTTTTCTGTCGAGCGGCTGGCCACGCTGGGCATAATTCCAGGACAGCGAGGAAAGCCGGCGCTCGATGGTGGAGACCGAATTCGGCTTCTTATCCCCAGTGCCCGCGCCTGAGGCGCAGGCGGTGATATAAAGTCCGACGATCTGCGGATCGGGCGTAAGCACCTCGATACCTTGCCGGCGGCACCAGCTCGCAAAATGCCGCCAGTCGGAGGCGTAGGCGCGGCGTGTGTTGGCCGAACTGGCAGCCTCGATATAATCGCGCGCGCGATCGGCGAGCCGTTCCAGGCGTGTGGGCACACCGGGTCGTAGCAGGGCGGGGGAAGGAGCCTCGGCCGTGGACTCGTCATCGGCCCCGCGGCTCATCTCCATGACCAGATCGACAATATCGGGCAGCTCGTCCGGTGCCGCCGGTTCTGGAGACAGGCGCGCGTCAGGAACATCTCCTAGCGCGCCCATACCGTGGGGCGGCCGGGAGGCTTGCGGAGCGGGATTTTTGGACTTCTGCTCGCTCAAAACGGCCATTTCTCCTATAGAGACGAAAACGAACGATAATGCAACATTATCGTTCGTTTTATCACGCCGACAGGCTGTGCGTTTTAGGCCGAAATCAATGGCATAAAGCGCACGACCGCTTTACCCTCCAAAACCATGATTCGCCTCGATCCCGCGACCGCCAGCCCCACCGCGCCGCCGACCGTCCCGGCCTGGGCGCTCGCCGCTGGCGGCGCGCCGAGCGACGCCGGCGCCGCCTTCCAGGCCGGCGCCGCCCTGAGCG
>NZ_JBFULQ010000431.1:0-4725 GCF_054049815.1 Mesorhizobium sp. P5_C1
GTGCTGAGCAACTGCGATTGGCTCTTCTGAAGGAGCAGATGGCAGAGGTAGACAAGCAGGAAAAACTGCGAGCGAGAGAGAATGAGGAACTCACGAAGTTTACGAACAGTTTCCTGAAGGACCAAGTGAACGACGATGAAATCGCAATGGTCCGCCGCCTGGTGATGAACGCTGTCAAGAATGGCAAGTACGAAGCACTAGTATACAGCTTCCCTTCGGACCTGTGTACCGACAGCGGCCGAGCCATCAACAGCTCTGATCCGCAATGGACGGAAACCCTCCAGGGTAAAGCCAAGCAATTCTACCAGCGCTACCTGGACATTGGGAAGCCGCAAGGTTACAAGCTCAAAGCCATGGTTATTAACTTCCCGGGCGGAGTTCCTGGTGACATCGGCCTCTTCCTCAATTGGGCGCCGGAACGCAAATAAAAACCAGTGGTGGTTTCTGAAGTGGCTGGTCAGGACACGTCCGGCACCACGTTGCGCGGAGTTGCATCGTCCACGAAGTCGTCGGGTCGCTTTTGGCGTTTGCTGAAGTTCGGTTTTTCGAACTCGACGTGCTCATAGGGGATTGAGCTCAGAATGTGCGAGATGCAGTTGATGCGCGCGCTCTTCTTGTCGTTCGACGGCACGATCCACCAAGGCGCATGCCTTGTGTCTGTTGCACGGATCATTTCGTTGTAGGCGTGGGTGTACTCCCACCAACGATTGTATGACTCAACATCCATCGGGCTCAGTTTCCACTGCCGAAGGGGGTCGTCGGCACGCTGCCGGAAACGCCGTTCCTGCTCTTCCTCACTCACATCGAGGAAGTATTTGAGCAACGTTACGCCGCCTTCTACAATGGCGGCCTCAAGAGTCGGCACCTGTTCGAGAAAGCGTCGCGCCTGCTTGTCGCTGCAGAAACCCATGACGCGTTCGACGCCGGGACGGTTGTACCAGGAGCGGTCGAATATGACGACCTCGCCTGCCGCAGGAAAGTGCGCGAAGTAGCGCTGCATATAGAGTTGGGTCTTCTCCCGATCGGTCGGCGCCGGCAGCGCGACGACCCGGAACACCCGCGGGCTGACCCGCTCGGTCAGGCGCTTGATCACTCCCCCTTTCCCGGCGGCGTCACGGCCCTCGAAAACGATTGCGATGCGGGCGCCAGTCTTCTTCACCCAAGCCTGAAGGTGAGCAAGCTCAACATGCAACCGGGCGAGTTCTTTCGCATAATTTTTCCCTTCCGATTTTTCCTCCACATGCTCAGATACGACGGCCGACTTGTTCTTCTTCTTACCCATGGGTTCCTCCCTTCAACACAACTCACACGGTGCAAATTCCTTGAACTATCATCCGCGGGCCTCGAACGCATGATACGCGTCTTCGAGAATGTCGAAAACCATGTCTGAGCCGATGTGCTCGATCACGCCGGCCCGAACAAGGATGTCCCGCGCTTCGGCATGAAGGTCCGCTAGGCCAAACCTGATCCCGCGATTGCGCAATTCGTCAAATAGCTCCTCCAGCATTGCCGCTGCCGAGCTGTCGATCTGGGAAATTGCACTTGCATCGATCAGCAGCCAGCGGGTGTCGATCGGCAATTCCTCGGCAATGGACCGCAGCCGCGATGCGACGTAATCGGTGTTGAAGAACAGCAGGCTGCCCTGGACAAGGCAAACAGCAAGGCCGGGCACCTGACGGGCCTCGGGCGTTCGATGCAGTTTGTAGAAGCCGTCATGGCCTGGAACACGGCCGAGCATGGCGTCGCGGGGAAACATCAGCTTGCGCAGAACATAGACGAGCGTCGCACCGATCGCGATGACGACCCCGTTGAGCACGCCCAGACCGATCGGACCCCACATCGCGATCAGCGCGAAGACGAACTCCATGCGGCTGATGCGCCAAATCTGCCTAAGGGCCGCGAGATCGATCAGGCTGATTGCAGTAGCCGCAAGAATCGCCCCGAGCGCAGGGATCGGGATAATCCTTAGGGTCTGCCCGAGAAACAGCAGTGTCGCGATCAGGGCCGCGGCAGCCACGATGCTCGAAACTTGCGAGCGTCCGCCAACGGACAAGTTAACCGCCGTGCGCGAGTCGGAGGCCGTAACCGGGAAGGCGCCGAAAAGGCTCGCGCCTATGTTCGCAGCGCCAAATCCGATGAGCTCGCGATTTGGATCGACCGGGTAGCCGCCTATTGCCCCAAAGCTGCGGGCTGTAATGATGCCGGCGCCGTAGCTCACGACGAAGATCGCCGCAGCGCCGAGGACCAGCGTCTGGATCGGAAGGCCAGCAATCGCTGGCAACGACAACGAGGGCAACCCTGTCGGAATATCGCCGACTACGGCAATGCCGCGTCCTTCAAAGTCGAAGACGGCTGAAAGCACTACGGCGAGGACTACAACCAGCACTGGCCCGGGAACCGGAAAACGCATGATCCGTACGATCTGCAACAAACCGAACATCCCCATGGCCAGCAGGAGAGACTGCCAATGTATCGATCCGGCCTTGCGCAGAAGTTCGAGGACCGGTCCGAGCAGGCCTTCCGCCTCGATCTTGACTCCGGTGAAGCGACCGATTTGCCCGATCAGGATCGAAAACGAAATACCGATGAAGAACCCCGTCAGAATGGGGCGCGAGAGGAAGGTCGCAAGAACGCCGAGCCGAAGCACCCACGCCGCCAGGCACAACAGCCCAACGCCAAGCGCAAGGACTGCTGCGACCGCTGTTCGGTCCACTTCGAGTCCGACTGGCACGCTCGCTGTAACGGCAACTAAAACCGCCGCGAGCACCGTCATCGTAGCCGCGTCCGGGCCGACTATGAGCTGACGCGAGGGGCCAAAGATCGCGTAGGCCACCAGCGGCGCGATACTCGCGTAGATGCCGGTCTCTGGCGGCAGGCCCGCTATCGCGGGGTAGGCGATGGCACTGGGAAGCCCAACCGCGGCAACTGCAAGCCCGGCGGAAACATCGCTTCGCAGCCAGCCCAGTTGATAACCGGAAAGGCTTGCAGGCACGGGAAGGCGAACGCCCACCGGGTTGAATCCTTAGCTGGCATAGTAATTTTATTAGCGTAAACTAAGTCTACAGATTTGTAAAAGGCCTGACAACAATCAGCCATGAGCGAGATCGAGTTAAAATTTCTCCTCGACGAACCGACGTCGACCCAACTGAGCGCGCGCGTGAAGGCGCTTAAGCTGGCTACTGGCCACCCGAAAACCAGGACGCTCAGAAGCATCTATCTCGACACCCCTGGTCATGCGCTGAAGAAGGCAGGAGTCGCGCTCAGACTCCGGCGCGACGGGCGACGTTGGATACA
This sequence comes from Mesorhizobium sp. P5_C1, assembly GCF_054049815.1. Taxonomy (NCBI): domain Bacteria; kingdom Pseudomonadati; phylum Pseudomonadota; class Alphaproteobacteria; order Hyphomicrobiales; family Phyllobacteriaceae; genus Mesorhizobium; species Mesorhizobium sp. P5_C1. The sequence continues at coordinate 3,295 of NZ_JBFULQ010000431.1, forward strand.
GACCGTCAAGACCAAGCCAGAGCTGCATGGCGGCTTGTCGCAGGTTGGCGAGGTGGAGAATCCGGCTCCGGGCGGACGGCCATGTCTCGAAGCGATTCCCGACGCAGCGGTCCGGGAGGAGGTCATTCGCCGCGTGAACGGCGCGCCGCTTGAGCCCGTCTGCGAGACCGTGATCAGGCGTTCCGTCAGCGAGCTGTCCCTTGAGGACGGCACGCGTGCGGAACTGGCAATAGACATCGGCGAAATCCACGCGGGGGAGCGCTCGGCCGAGTTGCGTGAACTCGAGATCGAACTCATCGAGGGCAGCCTGGGCGGACTTTTCGACATCGCGCATCTACTGTTTCCTGACGGGGGCCTGAGGTTCTCCTGCCTTTCCAAGGCGGCGCGCGGCTATCTCCTCGCGGAACAGGGATGGATCGACCCGCCGCTCGCGCCCCGCAATGCCGAGGACGTTGCGCTCGATCGGGCTCAGATCGCCGAGCAGGCGGCACGCGACGTCCTTCGCGAGTGCCTCGAGCAGATCGCCACGAATGTCGTGGTCATCCGGAAGCTGGACGATCCCGAAGGGCCGCATCAGTTGCGGATCGGCCTGCGCCGATTGCGAAGCGCGTTCTCTGCCTGCGTTTCCGTTCTGAAGAGCCCGGAAATGACGCGGCTCAACATGGAAGCCCGCTGGCTTGGTCAGGAGGTCGGGCGTCTTAGGGATATCGACGTGGTGGCGAACGACATCGTGCGACGGGAGGCCGAGGCCCACGTGGATGAACCGGGTTTGCCGCCCCTGGCCGATGCTCTCTCGCAGCAGGCGGGGCGGCAGCGTGATCACCTTCGCAAGCTTCTCCCCGAGGCGCGCGTGCAGGCGTTCCTGATCGACCTGGCGCGGTTCGTGGAGGCGCGAGGCTGGCTCGTTCCTTAGGATTTTGGCCAGACCGAGCGGCTTGCAGCGCCGGTCGTCGAGTTGGCCGGCAAGGCACTCAGCAAGCGCTGGAAAAAGGTTAGCAAGCGCGCGCACGGACTTGAGACCTTGACGGTTGAGCAACGCCACGACCTGCGGAAAGAGCTGAAGACGCTGCGCTATACGGTTGAGTTCTTCTCTCCCTTGTACCCGGCGAAACGTGTTGAACAGTTCCTGAAGCAATTGAAGAAACTTCAGGCGGTCTGCGGCGACCTGAACGACGCGGCGATGGTCAGAGCCATGTTGACGGGGCCGGAAGCGCACGGCGCCGGCGATCCGACCGCGCAACGCGCCATCGGATGGGTGATCGGGGCGAGCCAGGCGCGTGCCGAATTCGGCTGGGCCGGCGCAAAAACCTTGTGGGAAAACCTGGATGAGATCCGCCCCTTCTGGAAGTAACTCGGCACCGCGACCGACATGTCTGACACAAGCGCCAATGGGTGCCTAATTAGTCTTGGTTGAAACGCGTCGTATAATGC
>NZ_JBFULQ010000432.1:0-4719 GCF_054049815.1 Mesorhizobium sp. P5_C1
GGTAAGCTACAGCGCCGGCCAGATCCTTTTCCGGCAGGGCGACGAGGGAGACGCCGCCTATGTCATCCTTTCAGGCAGCGCGGATATTCTGGTCGATTCCGACAGCGGACCGATAAAAATTGCCGAAATGGTGCCAAATTCGATTGTTGGCGAGATTGCCATACTGTGCAACAGCTCGCGCACAGCCACCGTCAGAGCGGCCAGTCCGGTGGAAGCCCTGAGAATCCGCAAGGATCATTTCCTGAGGCTTATGCGGGAGTACCCGGAAATGACCATCGAGATATTGCGGGTTCTTGCCGACCGCCTAAGCCATACGACCGCGGATCTGATCGACGCACGAAGCGCTAAATAACGAATGGCGCGGCTTCAATCCTCGCCGTCGCGATGGCACGGCCTCTGAGAGGGCCACCCGGAGAAAACCTGTCTCGCCTAGTAGCCGTTGTTTGGCTACGATGGGTGACGGGGAGTACGAAGGGCTAGCATGGACGACGATGTTTTCCTGGTCAGGTTTTGGGGGGTGCGCGGCAGCATTTCGGTATCGGGGCCAGAATTCTCCCGCTATGGCGGCAACACCATCTGCATCGAGATGCGATGCGGCAGGCATACGCTTCTGTTCGACGCGGGCTCTGGCCTACGGCCCGCCGGCGCGGCGCTTCGGGCGTCGGGCGTGACCGATTTCGACCTGTTTTTCACCCATTGCCATTACGATCATATCATCGGGCTACCGGTGTTTGCGCCGATCTATGACCGGAGTATCAAGATTGCGCTTTGGTCCGGGCATCTTGCAGGACGCATGACGACCAGGCAGATGGTCGATGAGTTCATACGGCCGCCGTGGTTTCCGGTGACACTGGATATCTGCAAGGCAAGCCTCGACTACCACGATTTCGTATCCGGAGACGTGCTTCGGCCGCGCAAAGGGGTGGTGGTCCGAACCGGCAGCCTTGTCCATCCGGGCGGCTGCATAGGCTACCGGGTCGAATGGGGCGGCCGCGTCGTGGCGGTGATCACCGACACCGAGCATGAGCCGGACAAACTCGATCAGGCGGTGCTCAGCCTGATCGAAGATGCCGACCTCGTCGTTTACGATTGCACCTACACCGAGGAGGAAATGGAACGCCGCCGCGGTCATGGGCACTCGACATGGCAACAGGGCGTCAAACTCTGTGAGGCGGCCGGTGCGCGGGGGCTCGCCCTGTTTCACCACGATCCGACACGCACCGACGAGCAACTGGACGAGATCGAGAAACTGGCCAGAAAAAGGTTTGCCGGCGCTTTTGCCGCGCGCGATGGCCAGACGCTCAAATTCCCAGTCTCATTGCACAAGAAGCGCTGAGCTATTTTCGCCTACCGGCGCTGCGCTCGATCAATGTCCTGATCGGAAGCCACGCGCAGGCTTCAGTCCGTGCGCTGACCGTGAACAGCCGTTCGAGGAAAAGCCAGGCCGATTCATCATGGACGAGATGGTGGGTGAGCAGGCCGACCGGTTCGCCRCCGTCGCATGCATGCTGCAATTGCGCGACGATCGCCTGAACCAACAGGCCATGATCGCGGCAGCCGCGCCTGCCATGCCAATCCATGATGTCGACATTGCTGTTGATGACCGCCAGTGAAGCCGGCCTTGGCGGCCCATAGACCGACAATGCCGCAAATCCTATCGATCCAAGGTAGGATACCAGGCCGGCGTCGATCCTGTTCCAGGGTGGCACCAGCATCGGAACGGCACGTGCGCCGTGCAGGCCGGTCAGGTGCGACAGCCCGCGAGCCAGATCATCCAGCACCGCCGCGCGTGGCCGATGCGTGCCGAGCTCCTGCTTTTTCTGGTCCCCGGGCGCATGATTTCGATGCGCCCAGCCATGGATGGCGACCGTGGCGTGCTGCGCCTCGTCAAGCCGGGCGGCAAGCTTCTCATCCGTCAGGGCCGGAATGACGGCCAGAGTGACGGGAACCGCGAATTCGCCGGTGAGGGCGAGCAGCCGATCAAGCGCCGGCGTTGGCTCCACGGCGTCATCGTCGCGCAGCCAGAACTCTGCCTTGCGGCCCGCCCGTTGCCAGCGCGCCAGTTCTGCCACCAAGGGCTGCCAGATCCGATCGGGTGTCATGAAACGGGGATCCTCGAAAGAAGTTCGGCCAGACGCGCGGCAGCAGCACCAAGGGAGCGTTCTTCGAGGATGAAACGTCTGGCTTTTTCGGCCATGATGGTTCTTTCGTCGTTACGGGCCAGAAGCCTTTCGATGGCGGAAGCGAACGCCGCCACATCGCCCGGCGGGGTGAGAAACCCGGTCTGGCCATCCCGCACGACCTCCGGCACGCCGGCAATGTCCTGAGCCACCACCGGAAGGCCGGCGGCCTGTGCTTCAAGATAGGCAACGCCATAGGCCTCGCCGTAGCCCGGCCAGACGTAAATTCCCCCCCTGTAGAGCACATCAGGCACGGCGGCCGGCTCGATTGCGCCAAGCCATTCGATACGGTCGGCCGGCAAGCCGGCGAATTGCGCTTTGACCTCGTCACGGGCGGGCCCGTCCCCGACGACCGAAATGGTCCAGGGCAGATGGCGGATCGGACCGAGCGCCTGAGCCAGCATGCGATAGCTTTCGACCTTGTCGCCCTGGCGCATCATGGCGACGGTAACGAGGCGCGTCGGACAACCCCGTGCCGGCATTTCCCGGAATACCGATGTGTCGATGAAGGGCCAAAGCATACCGAGAGCGGCGTCGGGAATCGCATTTGCCAGTCCTTGGCGATCCCTTTGCGTGAAGCAGATGTTCAGCGCCGCCTGTTCGACGGCTGCCGCCACCAACGCTTGCGTGTCGGCCCACAAGCCGGCGTTGCGCCGCCTCGAATAGGAGGCTTCCGCGGTCACATAGGGGACGGCAAAGGCCGATGCCAACTCGGGCCCGATCAGGTCGGGCGCCTTGTAGTAGGGATGATAGGAGAACCAGAGATCGGGCTTGCCGTGACGATCCCAAAGCTTTGTCAGCCGTGCGGCTTCCTCTCGGGCTTCGATCTTGAGCGCATCGAAACTTTTCGGCTCCGGCTCGCGTAAATAGWAGCGCAGTTCGGATGCCAGTTCGACGCTATGCCCTCCATTCTCCAGCGCCTTGACCAGCATCCGTGCCATCTGGCGGTCGCCGGAGGCAACCGGATGATTGGGCGACTTCAGCGGCGCGTAGAAGGCAATTCGCATCGCGCGACCCTATCATCGGAAAGCCTGCGCAAGTCAATTTCGTAGCATGATCGACTTCACCTTCAAGCAGTGGAATGTGCTATCTGATGGTTATGGAAACAGCTGCCGCGCCCGACCCGTTTGTCGCGTCCTTGCCGGTCTTCGCAAAGTTCGAAAGCGTTGCCGATATCGACAATTATCGGCCTTTGCCCGATGGCTGGGCGCTGGCCACCGCCGACATCGTCGGCTCGACCAAGGCGATCGAGGCTGGGCGCTATAAGACCGTCAATATGGCCGGCGCCAGCGTCATCTCGGCACTGCTCAATGCGCTGGGCCGGCAAGATCTTCCCTTTGTCTTCGGCGGCGACGGCGCGCTCGTGGCGTTTCCCGGCTCGGCGCTGGAGATCACCCGCAACGCGCTGGCGGCTGTCCAGAGATGGGTGGCGGACGAACTGGACCTGACCTTGCGTGCCGCGATCGTGCCGATAAAGGATGTAAGAGCGCACGGCTTCGACGTTCGCGTGGCGCGGTTCCAGGCCTCCGAAGCGGTCTTCTATGCCATGTTCGCCGGAGGTGGCGGCAGTTGGGCGGAAGCCGAGATGAAAGCGGGGCGCTACCGCATCGATCCTGCGCCGGCCGGCGCGCGGCCGGATCTGACCGGCCTCTCCTGCCGCTGGAACCCAATCGAAGCCCGCCATGGCGAAATCGTCTCGATCATAGCCATACCGGGGGCGTCGCGCGACTTGCGCGGTTTTCAGTTCCTGGCTTCCGACATCATCGCCCTTGCCGGCAGGGAGGAACGCGATGGCCACCCGGTGCCGGTGAACGGACCGGGCTACAGTTTGCTGCCCGCCGGCCTCGATATCGAGGCGCGGGCCACCGCGCCGGCAGGATGGCGGTGGGCGTCGAAGCTGTGGATAGTGTTCCTGATGACGCTTACGGCTGTCACCGATCGATTTGGCTGGACGATCGGCCGTTTCGATCCGAAGGTCTACAAACGCGAAGTGGCCAGCAATTCGGATTTCCGGAAGTTCGACGACGGCTTGAAGATGACCATCGACGTTGACGCGGATGTGTTGCAACGGATCGAGAACCGGCTGAAACAGGCGGAAGAGGCGGGCATCTGCAACTATGGCCTGCACCGCCAGAAATCGGCCTTGATGACATGCCTCGTCGCCTCGCCGCTGCAGCGCGATCATCTTCATTTCATCGATGGCRCCGCCGGCGGCTATGCGATGGCTGCCGCAAGCCTGAAGGCGAAGGTGCCGGTCTGACGACGGCTTGCGGAAATCGTTTTTCCGCAATATGCCTCGGCCATGGGAGCGGACAGCCTGTCCGAATTGACGGGAAAGCAGATTCTTGGACGCCTCACAATCGACATATGACCGTCTTCTGAGCCGTATCTCGACGCGCACCGCGCAAGTCGGCGTGATCGGACTGGGCTATGTCGGTTTGCCGCTGGCGGTTGCGATCGCACGCGCCGGCTTCCCGGTTTCCGGCTTCGACATCGAAGCCCGGAAGGTCGRGAGCCTGAACGCCGGCCAATCCTACAT
>NZ_JBFULQ010000433.1:0-4691 GCF_054049815.1 Mesorhizobium sp. P5_C1
CCATAGGGGATTGTCGCCAAGGCACCGCGCTGATGGCGCAGGGAAACCGACCGGACCGAGATTTTTTCCACGGTCCCCTTGGCGCCCGACGTTTCGATATATTCGCCGAAGCGGAATGCATCGTCGATCAGGAAAAACAGCCCGGAGACCAGGTCCTTCACCAGCGTCTGCGAGCCGAAGCCGATGGCCAGCCCGAACACGCTCAAGCCGGCGATCAGCGGCCAGACATTGACCCCGATCGACACCAGGATCGAGAGCAGCGCCAAGGCCACAATGCTCGATTTGCCGACCGCGCTGATCAGCGGCACCAGCGTGCCCAACCGTGAACGCGGCGCACCCAGCGCCTCCTCGTCATCACCTGCGGCGGGCAACTCCGCGCGCAAGGCGCGAACCGACACTGCGCCGACCACGTTCCACAGAAACGCCGCCACCAACATGATCAGCGCCACACCGGATGCGCCCTTGACGACCTCTCGCAGATCTATGCCGAACCCGGCAGCCAGCGGTGTCGCCCACAGCGTTCCCAGCATGGCAATCATGATAGCCACAACGGTGAAGCGGGCGGTCTGTCGCCCTGCCGCTGCCAAGATCGAGATGTCAGGAGACTCCAATCCGCGTTGCGCCCAGTTCCCGATCATTGCGTCGAGATGTGGTGCGGCGAGAAATATCAACCCGGTCAGCAAAACGGCCGACCCACGAAGTGATGCTCCCATGGTCAGCGCGGCCTGAGTGGTGAGAAAGGTGATTATCAGGAACGCGATCACGATTGCCGGCCACACTTTGGCGAGACGGGTGCGCCAGCGGCTTCTGGGGCGCGGACCGGCGACGGCGACTGCCATTGTGCGTCTGTGCCGCCATACGGCCCATGCAAACAGAACGTAGATCGGAATTGCGAAGCCTGTTCGCAGCAGATCCCCCAAGGCCGGCCCGACGGTCCAAAGCCGCAACGTCGCGATCAGCGTTGTGCCGATGATCGCCAAGCCAATGGCAAGCGAGAGGTCGCGCACGAGCGCTGCCAGATGGGCGGAGCGCTCCTGCGCGAACTCGGATCGCCGCGATGCCATCAACAGTGATCTGACGGCGGCGAGAATGACGAAGCCGAGCACGGTCACCACCGTCCAAAGGTGAAGGGTTTGCAAAGGCACGCCAGAACCGGCCAGCAGCCGCGCAGCAATGAAGCCGATCACCAGCGCCACTACAATAGCCGCCACGCCCGCGAAGAATCTGCGCGATGCACTGCTTGTCGCACTCGCCTTCGCGAACCGCCGGGCAAGCAGGATGTACACGCCGGCGACGAGCGCAACGACCAACACAATCTCGAACAGGAGCCCAAGAAGAGATGTTCCCCCGGCTGCAAGCGAGGCCCTCAGGTTTTCAAGCTCGACGGGGACGTTGYCCAAAGCGGAAACCCGCGCGAACAGTCCGGAGACGAAACGATCGGCGAGCTGTTCGAAGCCCGAGATCAACGAAGTAACGTCCGTATCCGCTGTCTTGTCCACGATTTCCCCCTCTTCAGCGCCTCGGAAGCCAGTTCCGGCAGTCAAGGCCGCTGTCTCGCTATCCAGCACCCGACCGTCGCACAATTCAAGCTTCTTTTCTGTCCGGACCTGTTGCCCGCGCGCGGGGTCCGAGCGCACTGAACTTGTCGCCCCAGAGCGCAACGACCGCGCCTATGAGATAGGCCTGATTGGAGATGTCTATCAGGCGTTTACAGTGGCTTTCTTCTGGCTCGATTCTTAGAAAACCAACATCTCATTCAGCTCTCGATTTGACGCCTCGCCGTAAGCAAGTATGCAAACGACAATGGCCCATTCGACGGGTGTGTTTCATCGTAGCGGAGCGGGCGTGTTGAGAGAAGTTTGGGCGACATTCCATCGCTGACTGAGAGGCAGCGCCGCGAGGAAGCGCTGAATGGCTCACGTCTTCGGCGATGCAAAATAACAACTGCGCCGCTCGACCAGCTTGCCCACCTGCGAGCCCCTTCCCAGATCAACTGCCAAGGCCTGGAGACGGCACACCAACCCGGATCAATCTCGAAAAATCCGGTGAAAGGCCCGACTTCCGCGCACGGTCGTCTATGTGGGCCACCTCCCGCAAGGTCGACAATGGCAAGCGGGTATCGAGCGCACCGCGGTCGTACGCATAATCAGGAAGATAGCCGTTAACAATGAGCCGCCAGTCGAATGGAACCACGTCGCCGACTGCTCGCATCATCTTGACGATCGTCGTCGTGCAGTTCGTCGTGATCGAATTGTAGAATGCAGGCTTCGTGGAAAGCGCATTTGCGTCCGAGACGTATTCCAGCAGAAGCGTCCGGGCCGCGTCAGGCGATGCTTTCAGGCGATAGATCTGGACGTCCTCTCCCCGAACATTTGACCTGACACCGACCACGTCTCGCTCGTCGGCCGCGATAATAACCAAGGGATTGCTCTTGAACAGATCCGCTATGGGCGAAAACTCGCCACCTACACGGCGCCGCACCTCAATGGACCAAGCAAGATATTCACCGCCCGAGAAGCCAAAGCTCATGATGACATGGGCCATTTTCGGTCCAGCCCAATAGGACATGAAGAGGTCGGCGGTCTGAACCGTGGAAAGGTCGTAGGTTCGGGTTGTCCAACGTTCGGTGAAATCGGTGTCGCTGCGCCATTCGAAATCACGCACGTCTTTCAGGGTTAACAGGTTTCCATCGCGCGTCCCGGTTACCTGACGGGCGACATCGGGCGCCCAGTCGGCGTCGCCCAAAGGCTTGATGGTGCTCCACCAGACCAGAACCGCAGCAAACGCGGCGAGAAACAGGACGAGCGCCCGGAAGCGAAAACGGCTGAACAGCGCGATGATCGTGCCGAGGCCGAACAAGATGAAAAGGGCGCAGGCCGCAGCCCGGCCGAGCTCTCCCGCAGGCAGGCGATACCACATGGCAAATCCGGCCCAGGCAGCTACGGCGGCAATGGCGAGCGACAAGATAATGGCGAACGAGATTTGAGCGATGCGACGCATCATTCCCCCTTCCAGCCCTACGGTACCAACAGAGGCGTCTCTTCAGGGGCGGCCGGAGTCGCTTGCTGCCGTCCGAATGCCATTCTCACGGGCGCTGGAACCAACTTCGAGATGGAGCATCCATAAAGCTTTGTTGCCGGCCCTAGCCTGGAACAATTACTTCTTACAACCTTTCGTGGAGGTCGCTGGCAAARTACAGCCCTTGTTGGCCTGTGTCCTTCGAGAGCCGGTCAAATTCTCGACCTCGTTGCCGTAGTTTTCTCTGGTGTTCTGATCGACCACTGCAACGGGTGCCGAAATCACCAACCCTGCAGCACTGCCAGCCGCAGCCGCCGCGCCGGTCGTCGCTTGCACGATCGTGTCGCCAAGGCCCACCCTGCTGTCTGTCAGGGTCTGGCCAGCAGCCATCCGCGCTCCAATCAACTGGACGATCTGCGGAGACGAGGCGAACTTGCCGTGATTCAAACTGTCTCCGGACTTGACCTTCGTCAGGTCGATGACGGTTACATTGTTGCTTGAAAGTTCTTCCTTGTATGGAGCCTCTTCCGGATTGATAGAGCCGAGCCGGGGGATGTTGCCCCAGACCCGTCGCGAAAATGCGAGCGCCCGGTCATCCTGCGAGACAAAGAGGGTGAACTGGGGGTGCTGTTTGCCCATGTCGGCAATCTGTGTGCGAAACACGTCGACATCGACGTCAGGCGCGGCCAGCATGACGTTCTTGAACTTCGCCGGCAGTCCGCCATTGCGGATGGCCATCTGGCGCAAGGATTCCAACGCAAGCCAGTTGCCCATCGAATGGGCGAGGATCGAAACCTCTTTCACTTCAGGATCGCGAGCGAGGTATTGGAACAGCGTCTCGAGCGCATCTCGCGTGTAATTCGTGCTTTCGCGATCGTAGCCATAGGCCAGCGTACTGCCTCGGGAAGGCCATGTGACCAGGATCGGAGCGCTGTCGGTGCCTGTGTCGTGAGCGATCTGCGCAAAGCGATAAAGGGAGTCTTCGAAGCGGTTGTTGAAGCCATGGACGAATACCAGCACGCTGTGGTCCGGGCTCTTCCTGACAGTGGCGTGCAGCCATTCCTTCGCGCCATCCCGTGTTAACTCTTCGGCTTTCACCACCRCGAAATCGGTTGCCGGGTTTGAGGGCAGCTTCTTGGGCCAGGCGACCTCGCCGACCTTGCGCACCGACGCTGGTGGGATCGACACCGTAACGTCCGCGAATGAAGGAGCTATCCCGCGTTCGCCCGTATACATCTCGGCCGGATTGGTGGAGCGCGCGCGGGTCGTCGTCACCAGCATCTCCACCTTGCTGGATGCCGGAGATGTATCGGCTACGGGCAACAACACATTCGTTGGACGAGATGCGCAACCGCCAGACAGGCCGATCAGTGCGAATGCCAGCAACGCACGGGGGATACACATGAATTTGAACTCGCCTGCAAAGCCGGCTTCCAAAACGTCCCCCTCACGTGTGCAACGTCAACAAGCCGCCTCGGATACTGCTTGTTGCCAATCGAAGTCAGTTGACAATGATTGCCTCGACAGTGGCACCCAAGATCCGATCGGCACGCTGCTCCACACCACCAACCAAGTACCGGAATCCGTTCTTTTGCGCAACTGCTGGGCCCCGCGTCTCAACATTTCGCCTGGCTGCGCGCCGCCGGTCCGCTCCTAACTAAACAGCGAGGCAT
>NZ_JBFULQ010000434.1:0-4683 GCF_054049815.1 Mesorhizobium sp. P5_C1
GAATTCTCCATCATCCGTGACCAGAGGAAACGAACCTGGATCGGCCGTCCGTCGAAGACGTCGTCACACAGGAACGTGCCGACACCGTCGGTGAACGCGCCGCGCACCGGCACGTCGATGGTCAGCGGGTTGCGGCCATCGATCCACCAGATCGACCATTGCCGTGTCGCCGGATCGAAGGTCCGCACCGTTGCGGCACGATAGGCGCCGTCCGGCAGCTCGATCACATTGTCGTCGACATTGCCAAGACCGCCGAGCAGCGGACGCACCTCGCATGTGCCGCCGAATTCGTCCCAGTTGGTATCGCTCGCAAGGCGCTTTTGCAGCCTTCGATGGCTGACATTCCAGCAGCCGAAGAAGAAGTCGAAATCGCTGCGGCCGTCCGCCGGAATGTCATTGGCGTGGCTGGCTGTTGATTGTGTCGGCATGTCTCGTCCTCCTCTGGAAAGGCCCCTTCCATAGTCGGTCCCTACTGACACCCTGTTGTCAGTAGGGATGGGCCGGCGCTGCCCGCGCACACAAAGTGCTAAAGAATCTGACAGCCCGCGCCGTCCCGCAGTGCTCATCTGTCCGTGTCGAACTGAACGCCATGGAGATGAGATCATGACCGAGAAAACCTGCGCCGCCTGCGATTGCCAGCTGGACGCCAACCCGATCCGCGTCAAGGTCGGCGGCAAGACCGTCGAAGTCTGCTGCGAGGAATGCGCGCAAGCGCTGAACGAAGCCGGCGCCTCGGCAGCCGGCACCAGGGAGGACTGAGCGATGCGCCCTGATCATACGGCGACGCAATGCCTGGCCGGCACGGTGCCGACGCAGGCGCCGACAATCCGCACCATGACCATTCGCCAGACTTTGTACGCACAATTCATTGCGACGGCTGGCTGGATCAGCAGTCAGATGGAGAGGCGCCGAAGCCGCCGCGCTTTGCTCGAGATGACCGACGACCAACTCAAGGACATCGGTCTGTCGCGCGGCGAAGCCTACTCAGAATTCACGCGCCGGCTGTGGGATTGATGCATACCGCCGAAAAGTGGTCCCCGTTTTGGGGCGACGATATGCGTGAAACAAAAACTCAAAGCGCGCGTGAATCCATTTTGATGCGACGCGCTTTGAGAAGCAGCCTGCCTGGAAGTCTCCTGACAGGAATGGGCGGGCCGATTGCGTAGAGTGCCGATGCAGGACCCATGGCCCGGCACAGGAAAACAACGCAATGGCCATATCGCAATTCACGGTCCAGCCGCTTCTCGACACCGGCACTGTCAGGGTGCGCGACGTCGCCTGCAGCGGGCAGTGCCGGCACAGGAGCGAGGAAGAGTGCACGTCGGCGACGCATCTGGTATTTCCCTATCGCGGCGTCTTCGTGCGCCATGTCGGCCGCAATGATGCGGTCGCCGAAGCCAATCAGCTGCTGTTCTTCAACGAGGCGGAAGCCTATCGGATCAGCCACCCCGTCGACGGTGGCGACGCCTGCCTCGATCTCGTCGTCGAGGAGGCTCAGCTGCTGGAGCTGGTGCCGAAGGAGCAATTGCGCAGCGGCGCGACCCCGGCGTTCCGTCGCCAACGCCGGCGCATCGACCCACGGGCGCAGGCTTTGGTGGCTTTGCTGCGCCACAGCTTGAGCCGCAACATAGCCGAAACGCTCGAGGCCGAAACCCTGGCGCTGACGCTGGTGCGGCGCTCTCTCGGCGAGCGGACCTCGCATGTCGCCGGCGCCAGCCCGGGCCGACAGAAACTGGTCGACCGTGCCAAGCTCGTTTTGTCCTCGGATCTGTCGCGACGCTGGACTCTGGCCGAAATTGCCGCCGAGGTCGGCGTCTCGCCGGTCTACCTGACGCAGATGTTCCAGCAGGTCGAGGCCATGCCGCTCTACCGTTATCATTTGCGCCTGCGGCTGGCGCGCGCGCTCGACCTGCTTGGCCGCTACGACAATCWGACGACGCTGGGCATGGACCTTGGCTTCTCCAGCCACAGCCATTTCAGCTCCGCGTTCAGGCAGGTTTACGGCCGCACCCCAGCGGAGTTCCAGCGCTCGATCAAGCCGCGCTGAAGCAGTTCAGGAAAAGTCAGCCTCGGAGCGCAGCCATCGCCGCCGCATGCAGCTCCGGCGTCGCCGCTGCCACGACATCGCCGCCCTTCTCCGCCGGCCCGCCATCGAATGTGGTGACCACGCCGCCGGCTTTTTCGATGATCGGGATCAGCGCCACGATGTCGTACGGCTTCAATCCGGGATCGGCGACGATATCGACGCTTCCCGATGCGATCATGGCGAAGGCATAGCAATCGGTGCCGTAGCGGGCGAGTTGCACCTGCTTTTCGAACTGGTCGTAGCGCTCGCGCGCCTCGCCCTTGAACAGTGCCGGCGTGGTGGTGAACAGAGTCGCGTCGGCGAGCTTCGTCGTCTTGCGGGTTGTCAGCTTGCGCGGGCCACCCGGCCCCTCATAGTGAGAGCCCGAGGCGTTGGCGTAGTAGAGCTCGCCGGTGAAAGGTTGCGACATCATGCCGGCAACCGCATCGCCGTCGACCGTCAGCCCGACCAGCGTCCCCCACACCGGCAGGCCGGAGATGAAGGCACGCGTGCCGTCGATGGGGTCGATCACCCAGACATGCTTGCTCGAAATGTTTTCGCTGCCGTGCTCCTCGCCAAGGATGCCATGGTCGGGATACTCAGCCGATATCAGCGCCCGGATGGCGCGCTCGGCCTCGCGATCGGCTTCGGTAACCGGGTCGAAACTGCCTTTTTCCTTATTGGCGACGGCGCCCTGGCTGCGGAAGCGCGGCAGGGTTTCCGCCGCGGCCGCCCGCGCGATGCGGCGCATGAAATCGATGCTGATATCCAACTGATTCTCCCGCATTGCAGCATGCCCGAGCCGTGCTCTGCCGCCAATTTCCTGCCAAAACAAGGGTGTTCGACGATTTTCCCGCTGCGGCACCTGTTGCCCGGATGTCACACAAGCGTCACCGAAAAGCAATTTCCACTTCAGAGTGAATTAAAAAAGCCTGAAGGTCGCTTGACATTTGTGCAGCGCACAATACCCTCAGCCTCGGACAGGTTTTCCTGTCCATGCCCTCCTTGGGCGTTTCCTCCCTAGACTTCGACCGTATCGTGCAAACGATGCGGTCTTTTTTTACGCCGGAGCACCCCGGACCAAGGTTTCACTCCGCCGCCAGCGGCAGGTCGATGAAATGATGGTCCGGCATTGCCATCAGATTCGCCGAAAATCGCGACAGATCGTCGGCGAGCGCGTCGAAGCCGGCGGCCTTCTCGAATGTCCGCTCGTTCATGTAGAGCCCGCGATTGACCTCGATCTGGAGGGCGTGGAGATGGCGCGCCGGGCGGCCATAGTGCTCGGTGATGAAGCCGCCGGCATAGGGCTTGTTGTGGGCGACGGTGTAGCCCATTGCGGTGAGCAGGCCGATCGCGGTCTCGGTCAACGCCGCGGTGGCCGAGATGCCGAAACGGTCGCCGATGATGAAGTCGGGCCTCAAGCCATTGTCGCCGACGCGGATGCTCGCCGGCATCGAATGACAGTCGATCAGAACGGCAAAGCCGAAACGCGCATGGGTCCTGGTCAAAAGCCGTTTCAGCGTCTCGTGATAGGGCTTGTAGACGGCCTCGATGCGGGCGACCGCTTCGGACAGCGGCAGGCGGCCGGAATAAATATCTAGCCCCTCGCCGACCAGCTTGGGCACCGTGCCAAGCCCGCCGGCCACCCGCGCCGAGCGGATGTTGCAGAACGACGGCACCGGCTCGGCGAACATGCGCGGATCGAGTTCCCACGGCTCGCGGTTGACGTCGAGATAGGCGCGCGGGAAATTCGCCGCCAGCATCGGCGCCCCCAGCGCCACGGCGCCGCCGAACAGTTCGTCGACATAGCAGTCTTCCGACCGGCGGATGGCGTTGCGGTCCAGCCTTGCCATGGCAAGGAAGCGCTCCGGATAGTAGCGGCCGCTATGCGGTGAGTTGAAAAGGAAGGGGACGCGCTGCTCGGCGCCCGAACGGATTTCGAAGGGTGGAAAGACCGAAAAATCCTCGGCTGCCGTCTTCAATTTGTGCGAACCCGCAAACACCAGTGCATCATGATATGAAGGTGCCACCTTGCTGGCCGCGTGTCCAGCATTTCAGCGGCAGCACAGGCCGGGCAAATATGGTCCATCCCGGTTCTCGTTCACTTGATGTTTACCCTCACCTCCTCATATACAGGATGGTTAACGGGCTTGCCCAACGGCAATCTCGAGCGGGTGATTCGGACGGGATATCATGGCACGCATTCTACTGGCGGAAGACGACGACGATATGCGTCGGTTCCTCGTCAAGGCGCTGGAGCGCGCCGGCTACCAGGTCAGCGATTTCGACAATGGCGCCAGCGCCTATGAGCGGCTGCGCGAGGAACCGTTCTCGCTGCTTTTGACCGACATCGTCATGCCGGAGATGGACGGCATCGAACTGGCGCGCCGCGCCACTGAGATCGATCCCGACCTCAAGGTCATGTTCATCACCGGTTTTGCCGCCGTTGCGTTGAATCCGGATTCCAAGGCGCCTAAGGACGCCAAGGTGCTGTCGAAGCCGTTCCACCTGCGCGACCTCGTCAACGAGGTCGAAAAGATGCTGCAGGCGGCCTGAGCCGCTTTCCGAGCCAATGCATGTCGCCCAAAAGTGGCCCCGGTTTTGGGAGAACGACATAC
>NZ_JBFULQ010000435.1:0-4647 GCF_054049815.1 Mesorhizobium sp. P5_C1
AATGGGACCGATGTAGTGCAGGCGCGATTTCTCGATTAGGCGGAAATATCTGGAATGTGTTTTCCACCCATGCAAAAATCGGGACATGGCCGATCTGAACGACATCGCCGTGTTCGTAAGGGTTGCGCAGTTCGAAAGCTTCAGCCGTGCCGCGCACGCGCTCGGCATGCCCGTCTCCACCGTCAGCCGCAAGGTGACGGCGCTGGAGGAGCGGCTCGGCGTGACCCTGCTGCAGCGGACGACACGCAAGCTCAGCCTGACGGCGCAGGGCCGTGCCTATTTCAATCAATGCAGCGAGCCGCTKAGCCAGCTCTTCGACGCCGAACGGGTGCTGACCCAAATCCAGAAGAAGCCGGAGGGTCTTCTGCGGATATCAGCGCCGGTCATCCTCGGCCAGGAACCGTTCTATGCGTTCCTGTCCTCGTTTCTGAAGACCTATCCGCGTATCCAGGCCGACCTGTTCATCACCAACCTGTTCCTGGATCTGATAGCCGAGAACATCGACGTCGCCATCCGCTTCGGCGAACTGCGGGATTCGAGCCTGATCGCCCAGCGCATCGGAAAGAGCGTGCGCTATGTCGTGGCCGCGCCGGAATATCTGCACGGTCGGCTTCCGCCATCGCGGCCGGAGGATTTGCGCCAGCATCAATGCGTCCTCCTGCAGGCGCGCAACAACGAGGTGGAATGGCATCTGGTCAGCGGCAAGAAATCCATCAAGCTCCACGTCACCGGGTCGGTGGCGGCGAGAGATTTCCAGGCAGTGAGCGCTTTCACCTATAGGGGCCACGGCATCGGCCTGCTGCCATCAACCTATTGCGATGCCCGGATCGCGAGCGGAGAACTCATGCGGCTTCTTCCTGATTGGTCGTCGCCGGAAATCTTCGTGCACGCCGTCTATCCGACACGCCGATTTCTGCCGGCGAAGCTGCAGGTATTTCTCGAGGAACTGAAGGCCTGGAAGAGTCCCCTTTGGATTCCGCTGCGATGACCACGGCGGCTATCATAGGATAGCGTGGCCTCAATTTCATCCAGACAGCCAAATGTAGAGCTTCCCGCAGTGCCGCGTCGGCGCGGAGCGGTCGGCCTCCTGGCCCGTGGCAAGGAGCCCCGGTGACGCATCCGAGTTGGCGGATCATGTCTGCCGAGTGCCGTTCCCACCGCCGATGATGTGGTCACGAAAGCGAACCGTTCCTTATGGGGCTTCGTAGAGTTCCAGCGGCAATCCATCCGGGTCGCTGAAAAAGGTAAACCGTTGGTCTGTATATGGGTCGATCCGGATTGGCTCGACGGGAACGCCGGCGGCTTCCAGGCGCATGATTACGGGATCAAGATTCGCCACGGCAAATGCCAGATGTCTCAGGCCTGTCGCCTCTGGATGGGACGGCCGCATCACGGGTGCAGGGAAGGAGAACAATTCCAGCTGGGCGGACCCGATCCGCAGATCGGCCTTCCATGACTGCCGCTCCTCCCGATAGACCTCCCGGATCAGGTCGAGGCCGAGGAGTTCGACGTAGAACCGTCGCGACCGATCGTAATCGGTGCAGATGAGCGCGACGTGGTGAATGGCGTTCAGCATGCCACGAACTCTAGCCAAGCTGGGATTTGAGGCCAAGGTCGCCATCGGGTCCGCGGCATTTTGTTGATGTCGCCGTTCGCCAGGGTCGCCTCGTCCATACGGATTTTCATCTGCGCCCAATCGGCGGCATGATGTTGCCGCCGACGCGCTTGAGACCCGCGCGCGGCTCTACTGGTCCGAAAACTTCACGCTCACGCCGCGCTGGCGAAAATAAGCCTGCATCAACTTGCGGCCTGAGCGGTTGTTCTGCRCCAACTTGGTCGGATCGAACACCGCCTGTTTTACCCCTTCTCGTGTCAGCGCCGCCTTCAGCGTCGCGATATGTGCGTCGATGTCGGCATTGTCCGCCCGGAGCGAGACATAGATACTTTCGGTCGCCTGGGCCACGGTTGGTTCGTTCACTGGTGTCGTCCTTTGGTTGGTTGAGCGGCGGCTACCACAGTTTCGCGGCTCTGGCGATACCGATGAGACTGAAGTCGTCTCTACCGGCATAGCGGGATCCTGGCGCATCCCGACCCCCAAGATGGTCGCTGGAGATGTCTGCTTTCAGGCAACCGCAAAATTGGACACTACGTCCAAGTTGCGGCGCAAAGTTGCCGTTCGCGTCATGGAAGACGTAAGTCGGCTTGGCGTCGAACTCGTTCGGAGTGATTGGGTTTTGACCCTAGTCCGCCGGCATGGTCAGGCCAAGTGCCGCGATGACATCCGGGTCGAGGGCCCGTGTGGTGTCGTCCATCATCCCCATGCCGTCGAAGAGATTCCAGAATGCCCAGCCAAAGCCGAGATCCTCGGCGCCCTGGCGCACATCGGCGATGTAGCGTGCCCGATCGGGATTGGGCGCCGCCACATAGCGGGCGTCGGAGCGCAGCGCGCCGAATTCGCCCATGATGATGCGCTCCGGCGCAAGGCCGTGACTGTCGCCCCAGGCGCGAACCTGGCGGAGATATTTATCGACAAAGCGCCGGTCGGGCTGGGCGTCGAAATAGACCTTCAGCACGCGCTCGGTTTCCGCATAAGCGGCTTTCTTGGCCTCATCCGTCGTTTCGGCATCCTGCGCCATGCGCACCCTGACCGACGCCAGCGTCGCTTCCAACGAGCCGGCGGACGCCGGCCACGGCACGTTGTTGAGCGAACGGTAGACGGGCTCGCGCATCCACGGCGCGCCCTGATGGCTGAACAGATAGGGCTCATAGAAGTGGAAGGTGAACAGGATGGGCTCGAACGGCGACAGCGGCGCCGGATCGAGCGCGGTCAGCCCGCCGACCATCGAGCCGCAGCCTCCGGTGACCACCAGCGGCAGGGTTGCAGCCGATGCCCTTGCCGCGGTCAGAAGCGCGAGCTGGACCTGCGACCAGACGTCGGAAGCGCAGGCCTGCGGCGGCTCGTTGACGGCTTCGAGCGCCACCTTGCCGGGCTGGAAGCGCTCCAGCCTGCCGGCGAGTTCGCCGACCAGCCCGCGATAGAGATCGAAGGCGGGCGCGGTGACGCTGGCGACCATGCGGTCAGGATTCCAATAGTGGGTGGCGCCATTGGCCTGCACGTTGACGATGATGCCGAGTCCCGCATCGACGGTGGCGCTGACCGCCGCGTCCAGCATGTCCAGCAACAGGGCGCGCGTGGTGGCGTCGGCCGCCAGGAACGGGCCGGGATCGACCGGCAGGCGGATGAAATCGAGCCCCGTGTCGCGCAACCGGCGCAGGTCGTGCGCGGTCGGAACCGGCCGCTGCGGCTGGAAGGGCGGCCAGCCGTAGTCGGTCCGCGGCGCCGGGAATTCACGTGTCAGCGAGAACCAGGGCCAGGCATTGACGCCGCGCCTGAAGGGAGGCTCGGCGGCGCGGGCGAATTGCGCGATCGGGAGAGAGCCAAGTGCCGCGGTCGACAGCGCCGTCCGCAGCACCCGCCGGCGCGACCAGCCTGTCATGCAGTGCCGGGCGATGCGCGATTGGCCGCGACGGCGTCGTCGGCGGTGACACCGAGAAGCCGATAGGCTTCACGCTCATAGGCAGCCAGGACATCCTCCCAGCGGAAGGCTTCGCGGGCGCGGGCCCTTGCCGCGATGCCGCAATTCCTGACCAGGGCGTCATCGTCCTGCGCCTGTTGCATCCGCTCGGCGCAACTGTCGGTGTCGGTGAAGTAGATCGCGGCGGCACCCGCGGTCCAGCGATTGAACGGATTGTCGTGCGCGATCACCATGTTGCCGGCCGCCAGCGCCTCGACCAGCGACGGGTTGGTGCCGCCGACGGTGTGGCCATGCAGATAGGCTCGTGCGTGATAGCGCAGTGCCTTCACCGTCGCCTGGTCGTAGATGGCGCCCGGCAGAACCACCGATCYGTTCGCCGCCTTGCGGACGGCGACATGATAGGGGATTTCGTCCAACAGCGTCCCGAGCACCACCAGCTTCATGTCGCGCTTGCGGCTGCAAAAGGCTTCGACGATCGGCAGGATGTTGTTGTCGGGTTCGATGCGCGCGATCGAGATCAGATAGCGCCCCGGCTCCAGGCCCAGGGCCCGGACCGGCGCCTCGGGCGCCGATGTCACCGGATCGGCGCCATAGGCGATGGTGGCGATGGCGCTGCGCGGCCGGCGCGTCGCCAGATGGTCCGCGATGGCAGGATGATCGGCGACCAGGCGATGCGAGGCCCAGGCGCCGATCCATTCGTTGAGCCAGAACCAGCTGCGCGCCACCATTCCCCATTTGGGGCGTCGCCACTCGATGCCGTCCATATTGGTGAAGATCTTGCGCCCGTTAAGCCTCAGCCAGGTCAGGAAAACCGCGCCGTTGTAGCCGAGCACCAGGCAGACGCCCGGCCGCCTGGCGGCGTCGCGCACGCATTGCCAATCGAATTCCAAGGTCGCACGCGGCCCTTTCGACGCAACCTGGACGTGGATGAGTTCGATTCCGCGCCAGGTTTCGCTGCGCACCCTCTGGTCGATCCGCTCGACCTCCTCCTGGCAATAGACGCCGACCTTCCAGCCGCGCCCGGCAAGAAAAAATGCCAGTCTTTCGGCGAAGGTTTCAAAGCCGCCATGGGCAGCGGGTATGCCGCGCGTCCCCAGGATCAGAATGGCAG